>NZ_JAGXFK010000003.1 GCF_024637375.1 Sediminimonas sp.
GCCGCGCAGCGCTACCGGCCATGACCAAACCCAAGAACAATCTCGAAAAGCGTTTCTGTCGCCTGTTTCCGGCTCCCAATACTCTCTGGACAGAGGCAAACCTGCGTTCACGCCAAAAACGGCAGAAATATTGGAAAATCGAGCCTGTACGCTCGATGGACCTCATTTGCTTGCGAAATGGCGTTTTCAACCCCGCCGGTGGCCACTAATTGGTAGTGGGGATAACAAATTCGCATATCATGCCGTTCAACCGCACTTGCTGTGTCCGCAGCTTGCGCAGGTCATGCAGCCTTCGATCATGCGCATGTCGTAGCTGCCGCAGGCCGGGCAGGCGGGGCCGCGGGGCGCATCCAGGTTCACGACCTGTGCCGTGGGGTCGGCTTTCAGCCCCAGGCCCTCGCCTTCGAGGAAGCCGATGGCGATCATGTGTCGCTCCAGGATGCCGCCGATGGCCGCCAGGATCGAGGGCACGTATTTGCCCTGCATCCAGGCGCCGCCGCGCGGGTCGAACACGGCCTTCAACTCCTCGACCACGAAGCTCACGTCGCCGCCGCGCCGGAACACGGCCGAGATCATCCGCGTGAGCGCCACGGTCCAGGCGAAATGCTCCATGTTCTTGGAGTTGATGAACACCTCGAAGGGCCGGCGGTGCCCGTTCAGCACGATGTCGTTGACGGTGATGTAGATGGCGTGATTGCTGTCGGGCCACTTGAGCTTGTAGGTGGCGCCCTCCAGCTCGGGCGGGCGTTCCAGCGGCTCGGACATGTAGACCACCTCGCCGCCCTCGGCGGGCTGGGCGCCATCGCCTGCATCCGGGCGTTCGCCGGGGGTCTTGTCCTCGGTCTCGCCAACGCTCAGCACGCTGCCGGTGACGGCGTTGGGCCGGTAGGTGGTGCAGCCCTTGCAGCCCGACTCGTAGGCCTGCATGTAGACCTCCTTGAACGCCCCGAAGTCGATGTCGGCGGGGCAGTTGATGGTCTTGGAAATCGAGCTGTCCACCCATTCCTGTGCCGCCGCCTGCATCGCAACGTGATCGGCCGGCGCCAGCGTCTGGGCGTTGACGAAATGGTCGGGCAGGGGGGCGTCGCCTTGGCTGGCGCGCCACATCTGCACGGCGTAATCCTCGACCTCTTCCTCGGATCGCGACCCGTCGTTCTGCAATACCTTGCGGGTGTAGCTGTAGGCGAAGACCGGCTCGATCCCCGAACTGACATTGCCGGCATAAAGCGAAATGGTCCCCGTTGGCGCCACCGATGTCAGCAGCGCGTTGCGGATGCCAAAGGTGCGGATCGCGTCGCGCAGGCCGTCGTCCATCCGCTGCATGGTGCCCGAGGCGAGATATGGCTCGGCATCGAACAGCGCAAACGCACCCTTCTCGCGGGCCAGCTCGACCGAGGCGGCATAGGCCGCGTGGGCGATGGCGCGCATCCATTCGCCGGTCTGCGCGGCGGCCGCGTCGCTGCCGTAGCGCAGGCCCAGCATCAGCAGCGCGTCGGCCAGCCCGGTCACGCCCAGCCCGATGCGGCGCTTGTCGCGGGCCTCGCGCGCCTGTTCGGGCAGCGGGAACTTCGACACGTCCACGACGTTATCCATCATCCGCACCGCGGTGGCGACCAGCGCGGCCATCTCTTCGTGGTCCAGCGCCGCGTCGGCGGTGAAGGGCGCGCGCACCAGCCGGGCAAGGTTGATCGACCCCAGCAGGCAGGCACCGTAAGGCGGCAGGGGCTGTTCGCCGCAATTGTGGACGTAAAGACCGCCCGCGTCGAAGGCGTTGACCCCCGGCACCGACACGTCAAACACCTCGGCCTCGCCTTCTTCGGCCACCGCTTCCACCACGGCGGTGAACCGCTCGCGGTTGAGTGCGCGCTTGTAGCCGCTCTGCGCGGCTTCCAGTCTCCGCGCCTTCTCGACGTCGGCAAATCCGATCCGTTCGGCGTAAACGGCCAGGTTGTCACCCGAAATGACCAGGTCGTGTTGCGCGCCGGTGGGGTAGGCGCGCTGCCCGCCCCTGCCATCGGGCAGTCGGCTCTCGCCCGCCCCGCGGCGATCGCGGTAGATGACCGCCTGCACCCCCAGCCGCGCCAGCATCCGTTGTGCCGCCTCCAGGAGGCCGATGTCGCTTTGCGACAGCCGTACCGACACGCCCTTGGCCTGGCTGCCCTGGACCGAGCCGTCGGCGTCGAAAAGCCCGCGCAGCACGGCGGCGCAGAAGCCGGGGGATGCGGCCTCGATCTCGGGCGTCAGGGTCTTGTGCCCCTGCCGCAGCCCGTAGTCGCGTGCCAGCGCCGCCAGCGCGGCGGTGCCGATGCGGTACTCGCCGCGGCCCGGCACCTCCTGCCATCCGCCGAAGTCGGCGCGGTGCGGCAGATCGCGCAGCAGCGTTTCGACGTGTTCCATGACGGGGCTCGCCGGGGGCGCGCCATTGCCGCAGGCCGCGCGTGGCCAGACCGAGATGAGCGTCTTGTCGGCCCGGATCACGCCATCCCCGATCAACAGGCCCAGCAGGTAGCCGCGTTCCTCCCCCGGCCGCGCCGTGACCTTGGCGGGGCGGTGATCATGCAGCATCACCTCGTCGCCGGGCCGCAGGTCGCCCGCCGGCACCCAGTCGTGCGCGAGCCGCCAGCGGGTCTTTCCGGTGACCTTCCGCACGGGGTGATCGGCGGTCAGCCGCAGGTGACGCCCGCAGATCGTCGAGAGGCCCAGGACCGGCTTGACCCCGGTGGCGAAGAAGCCCTCCGGCCCGCTGTCATGCGGCGTGCCATCCACCAGGGCACGGAACGGGCGGCCGACCAGGTCGCGCACCTGCCGCGCGCCGCGGTCGGTGGTGACCCATGTCTCGGCGGTGACGCAAGGATTGGTGGCCGAGATCGTCTCGCAGTAGTTCAGGTTGTTGGCCTGGTTTATCCGGTCGATGAAGATGACGCCCGGCTCGGCGTAGTCATAGGTGGATTGCATGATCCGGTTCCACAACTCGCGCGCCTGCACGGTGTGATAGACCTTGCCGTCGAACTGTAGCTCCCACGGGCCGTCGGCCTTCACCGCCTCCATGAAGGCGTCGGATACCAGCACGCTGAGGTTGAACATGCGCAGGCGGGCGGGGTCGGACTTGGCGGCGATGAAAGCCTCGATATCGGGGTGATCGCAGCGCATCGTCGCCATCATCGCGCCGCGGCGCGAGCCGGCGGACATGATCGTGCGGCACATCGCGTCCCACACGTCCATGAAGCTCAGCGGGCCGGAGGCGTCTGCGCCCACCCCCTTTACCTCGGCGCCGCGGGGGCGGATGGTCGAGAAATCGTAACCGATGCCGCCGCCCTGCTGCATGGTCAGCGCGGCCTCTTTGAGCATGTCGAAGATGCCGCCCATGCTGTCGGGGATGGTGCCCATCACGAAGCAGTTGAACAGCGTCACGTCGCGCCCGGTGCCGGCGCCGGCGGTGATGCGCCCGGCAGGCAGGAAGCGGAAGTCCTCCAGTGCCTCGTAGAACACCTGTTCCCAGTGGTCCGGGTCGGATTCGACCGAGGCGAGGCTGCGCGCCACCCGGCGCCAGGTGTCCTCGACGCTGCGGTCGACGGGGGTGCCGTCGGCCTGCTTGAAGCGGTATTTCATGTCCCAGATCTGTTCGGCGATGGGGGCGGCGAATCGGGTCATGGCGAATGTCCTGCTCGGTCTGCGTGGGTGGGGCCGGGGCGCGCCGCCGGGCGCGCGCTACGGAGGCTCTTTATACGCGATGCGCGGCAGCACGACCAGACGTTTTGCCGCCGCGCCGCAGCTTCTGGTTGCCCATGGCGACGAAACCGCTAGATTTGGGGTATGGGACAGGCAGCGCAGATGAACCTCGTCAAGCTTTCGGTCGGCACCGAGGATATCGCCGGGCTGGCCCGCTGGCAGGCCAGCAAACGCGCGCAGGGCGCCGACGGGTTGCCGCGCCACGTCACCCGGATGTGGCCGCGCCGCGCCGACGAAATCCTTGCCGGCGGATCGATCTACTGGGTGATCCGCGGCGCGATTCGCTGTCGGCAGAGAATTCTGCGCCTCGACGGGGTCACCGGCGACGACGGCGTGCGCCGCTGCGCGATCGTGCTGGACCCCGAGGTGGTCGCCACCGCCCAGGCGACGCGGCGCCCGTTCCAGGGCTGGCGCTATCTCAGGCCCGAGGATGCGCCGGCGGACCTTTCCGGCAGCCGTCGCGGCGAAGAGGCGTTGCCCGACGCGCTGTCGGCGGCGCTGGCCGAAATCGGCGTTCTGTAAGCGGTCTGTATCGCGTCAGTATTCCGTCGGTGCCTCGTGCGCGATCCAGTCATGGATCAGCGCGGCCAGCTTGCGCGGCTGCTGGTGGCATATCCAGTGATCGGCGTCGGGGATGTGCCTGACCGTCAGGCGCGGCGCGTAGTCCTCCAGACCCTCGATGCTTTCGGGTAGCAGCGCGGTGTCGCCATCGCCCCAGATCAGCAGGTGCGGCATGGCCACCCGCAGCTTGTCGGCGGGCATGGCGGGCAAATCGGTAATCGGCTGGCCCGGTTCGGCCACCCGCAAGGGCGAGGCACGATACCAGTTGACCATCCCGCGCAGGCGGCCGGGGCGGGCCCATTCGGCCTTGTAGGCGGCGCGTTTGGGCGGCGTCATCCACGACAGGTCCATATGGGCCGAGAAGAGCCGCATCAGCCCGGCGAAATCGTCGGCGGCAAGCCGGTCCTCTGAGCCGGGCGCGCGCAGCGCCTCGATATACTGCGAGGCGGCCGATTGCGCGCCCCCGGCGGCCAGGGCGCGCTGGAACGGCGCCGGATGCACGCCATTGGCCACGATCAGGCGTGCGACGCGGTCGGGGTGGCGGATGGCCAGCGCATAGGCCACCGCGGCGCCCCAGTCATGGCCCATGACGGTGACGGCTTGCCCGGGCGCCAGGCGGTCGAGCAGCGCGCACATGTCTTCGACCAGTTGCGAGGCGCCGTAGGCCGCCACCTCGGGCGGCGCCCAGCTCTGGCCATAGCCGCGCTGATCGGGGGCGATGACCCGGTAGTGCGCAGCCAGCAGCGGCGCCAGCTCGGCCCAGGCGCCGGAATACTCGGGAAAGCCGTGCAGCAGCAGCATCACCGGCGCATCCGCCCGCCCCCATTCGAGGTAGTGGAACCGCCGGCCGTCGAGCCTGGCAAAATGGCTGATCATGGGCGCTCCCTTCGATTGCGCTGATCCGCGTTCCATTCAAAGGGGCGCGGTACGGCGATGCAAGGGCGAATGGGGCGGTCGGGTGGGCACGACCGGCGCCATGCGCGGGTGAAAAACGGCTTCCCGCCGACGCGTTTGCGCGCTAGGCGGATGGCATGAGCGAGCCGGATACATATCGTGCCCACCTGCGCGCCACGCTGGGGCTGGGCCTGCCGCTGGTGGGCAGCCACCTGGCGCAGTTCGCCGTGCAACTGACCGACGCGGTCATGCTGGGCTGGTACGGGGTCGAGGCGCTGGCCGCAGAGGTGCTGGGCGGCATGCTGTTCTTCGTGCTGTTCATCATGGGTTCGGGCTTTGCCTTCGCGGTGATGCCGATGGTGGCCGAGGCCGTGGCCGCCGACGAGCAGGCCCGGGTGCGGCGGGTCACCCGCATGGGGATGTGGCTGTCGGTTCTGTTCGGGTTGGCGTCGTTGCCGTTGTTCATCTGGTCCGGCGCGCTTTTCGTGGCGCTTGGGCAGGCGCCCCGGATCGCCGCGCTGGCCGCGGACTACCTGCATATCGCCGGGCCGGCGATCCTGCCGGCGCTGGTGGTGATGGTGTTGAAATCCTACCTCGCGGCGCTGGAGCGCACGCAGATGGTGCTGTGGGTGACGCTGGGCGCGGTGGCGGTGAACATCGTGATCAACTACGCGCTGATCTTCGGCAACTGGGGTGCGCCGGAAATGGGCGTGCGCGGTGCCGCGGTGGCCTCGGCGGCGGTGCACAGCGTGTCTCTGGTGCTGCTGGCGGTCTATGCAGCCCGGGCCACGCGCGAGCACACGTTGTTCCAGCGCCTCTGGCGGCCCGACGGCGAAGCCTTTGCCCTGGTTTTCCGCCTCGGCTGGCCGATCGGCATCACCAACCTGGCCGAGATGGGGCTTTTCGCGGCCTCGTCGGTGATGATGGGCTGGCTGGGCGCGCAGGCGCTGGCGGCGCATGGTATCGCGCTGCAAGTGGCCTCGGTCACCTTCATGGTGCATCTCGGCCTGAGCAACGCCGCCACGGTGCGCGCTGGCCGGGCGCTGGGCCGGCGCGATGCAGCGGGGCTGCGGCGCGGAGCCGAGGTGGTGCTGGCGCTGTCGGGCGCGGTGGGGCTGGCCACGGTGGCGGTGTTCCTGCTTGTGCCCGAATGGCTGATGGGGCTGTTCCTGTCGCCCGACGACCCGCAGCGCGACGCGGTCGTCTCGATCGGTGTCGGCCTGTTGGCCGCGGCCGCGTTGTTCCAGTTGGCCGATGCCGCGCAGGTGATCGCGCTGGGGCTGCTGCGCGGCGTGCAGGATACCCGCGTGCCAATGGTGATCGCGGCGCTGGCCTACTGGGCGGTGGGAATCCCCGTCAGCTACGTGCTGGGCTTCGGATTGGGATGGGGGGGCGTCGGCGTATGGCTGGGGCTTGCGGCAGGGCTTGCGCTGGCGGGGGTGTTCATGCTGCTGCGCTTCCGCGGCTGGCTGGCACGAACGGCCGGTCGCGCGCTCGGCTGAGGCCGGGGCAGGGGCCCCGTTGCCGGCGCGCGGCGGCAGGCTCAGATCGCTGCCTTGCGCATTTCGTCGAGGTAGACTTCGCGCAGCCGCTGCGCCACCGGGCCCGGCCGGCCATCGCCGATCGCCGCACCGTCGAGGTCGATCACCGGGGTGACGAAGGCGCTGGCCGAGGTGATGAAGGCCTCGTCGGCGGCCTTGGCCTCGTCGATGGTGAAGGCGCGTTCCTCGACTTCCATCTGCGCCTCGCGGGCGAAGCGCAGCACCGCCGCGCGGGTGATGCCGTGCAGGATATCGGTGCCCAGGTCGCGGGTGATGATGCGCCCGTCCTTGACGATATAGGCGTTGTTGCTGGTGCCTTCGGTGACATGGCCGTCCTCGACCATCCAGGCGTCCTCGGCGCCGGCCTTGAGCGCCATCATCTTGCCCATCGACGGATAGAGCAGTTGCACCGTCTTGATGTCACGCCGGCCCCAGCGCAGATCGTCGATGCTGATCACCTTGATGCCCGCCGCGGCCGTCGGGCTGTCGGGCAGCCCCGGCTTGGACTGGGTGAACATCACCAGGGTCGGTTCCGTCGTTGCGGGGTCGGGAAAGGCGAAGTCGCGGTCGCCCGGTGCGCCCCGCGTCACCTGCAGGTAAATCAGCCCGTCGGTGATGGCGTTGGCGCGCACCAGCTCGCGGTGGATATCCAGCAGATCGTCGAACTGCGCGGGCTTGGTCATGTCGAGTTCGCACAGCGAGCGTTCCAGCCGCGCCATGTGCCCGTCGAAGTCGATGAGCCGGCCATCCAGCACGGTGGTGACCTCGTAGACCCCGTCGGCCATCAGGAATCCGCGGTCGAAGATCGACACGGAAGCTTGGGTTTCCGGCAGGTATTCGCCGTTCACGTAGACTGTGCGCATGGATGTTCTCCCTATCCCCAGAGGCCGGCCGCCGGCGGGTGCACGCCGGCGTCGTCGTATTGCAAAGGCTGGGCGCGGTCTTCGGCCAACAGCAGCGGCCCGTCAAGGTCGGTGACCATCGCGCCCTGCGCCACCAGAACCGCCGGGGCCATCGCCAGCGAACTGCCGACCATGCAGCCGACCATGATGCCGTAGCCCTCGGCGAGCGCGGCCGCCTTCAGCGCCAGCGCCTCGGTCAGCCCGCCGGTCTTGTCGAGCTTGATGTTGACCACGTCATACTTGCCGGCAAGCCTCGGCAGGCTGGCGCGGTCGTGGCAGCTTTCGTCGGCGCAGACCGGCACCGGGCGCGCCATGGCGCGCAGGGCCTCGTCCTCGCCCGCCGGCAGGGGTTGCTCGACCAGCGCGACGCCGAGTCGCTGCAAGTGCGGCGCCAGATCGGCATAGGTTTCGGCGCTCCAGCCCTCGTTGGCATCGACGATGATGCGCGCCTCGGGCGCGCCCGCGCGCACCGCCTTCAGCCGCGGCATGTCGTCGGGGGTGCCCAGCTTGATCTTGAGAAGCGGCCGGTGGGCATTGGCCGCCGCCTGCGCCTGCATCGCGTCCGGAGTGTCCAGCGACAGGGTGTAGGCGGTCAGTTCCGGCCCCGGCGCGGGCAGGCCGGCCAGTTCCCACACGCGCTTGCCGGCGCGCTTGGCCTCGAGATCCCACAACGCGCAATCCACCGCGTTGCGCGCCGCCCCCGCCGGCAGCAGATCACGAAGCGCCGCGCGGTCGAATTGCTCTGGCAGCCCCTCGATCTGCGCGGACACGCTGTCGAGTGTCTCGTCGTAGCGCGCGTAAGGGACGCATTCGCCCCACCCGGTCACGCCGTCCGCGTTGATCCGCACCGTCAAGACTTCGGCGGTGCTGCGCGACCCGCGGCTGATGGTGAAAACCTGCGCCAGCCGAAATGTGTCCCGCGTTACCGAAATATCCACGCCCCGCCCTTTCATCTTTCTCCAAATACTCCCGCCGGAGGCATCCGGCGGCGCAACTTACCCCGGCGCCCGACTACAGCGCGGCCAACGCTTCGGCCAGCCGCTCCGCGCCGTGGCGGTAGGGATCGACCGTAGGCAGGCCCAACCGCGCCTCGGTCTCTTCGCAATAGGCGCGCGCCTCGTCGTCGCTCATGTGCTGGGTGTTGATCGACACGCCCACGACCTGGCAGGCCGGGTTGGCGATCCGCGCCAGTGGCAGCGCCGTGTCGCGCAACGCCTCAAGCGAAGGTAGCGCATAGCCCGGCAAGCCGCGCATATGATCGCGCGTCGGCTCGTGGCTGAGGATCAGCGCATCGGGCTGGCCGCCGTGGATCAGCGCCATCGTCACGCCGGAATAGCTGACATGGAACAGGCTGCCCTGGCCCTCAATCACGTCCCAGTGGTCGGGGTCGTTGTCGGGCGTCAGCCATTCGATGCTGCCGGCCATGAAATCGGCCACCACGGCATCCAGCGGCACGCCGTCGCCGGTGATCAGGATGCCGGTCTGCCCGGTGGCGCGGAAGGTGCTTTTCATCCCCCGTGCACGCAGCGCGTCATCCAGCGCCAGGCCGGTATACATCTTGCCGACCGAGCAATCGGTGCCCACCGCCAGCACCCGCTTGCCGGCGCGCTTGACGCCGTTGGCGATCGGGTAGCGCACTTCGGGGATGCGCACGTCGTGCAGTGCCCGCCCGCAGGCGTCGGCCACCGCCGCCAGGTCGGGCTCGTCGCGCAACAGGTTGTGCAGTCCCGAGGCCAGGTCGAACCCCTCTTCCAGCGCCGCCACCAGCACCTTCTTCCACGAGGCCGAGATCACGCCGCCGCGGTTGGCCACGCCGATCACCAGCGTGCGCGCGCCGGCGGCGCGGGCCTCCTGCAGGGTCATGTCGGCGAGCCCGAGATCGGCGCGGCACCCTTCCATGCGAAGCTGCCCCACGCAGTTATCGGGGCGCCAGTCCTTGATCCCCTGTGCCACCTTGGCAGCCAGTTGGTCGGGCGCATCGCCCAGGAACAGCAGGTATGGAGTTTCGATCATGTTTCGCGCCTTTCACCTCGAATTCGTCCGCCATTGTGTCGTAAATAGCCCGGGATGCGATTGCAAACCCGATGCGATTTCGTTGCCGTGCGCGAGATTCTCCCGCGATCACGGCGATCCGCCGGAGATTGTTGCAATTCAGGCCGCCACCGCGACATCGCCACGCTGCAGTGCGGCGCGTTTGCCGCGCCCGCAAAACCGGCTTGCACGCCGTGACGCAATTTAATAAGCGAACCAAAGCAGAAAACGACATATCCTTGCCGCCCCATCCAGAGAGGTGCCCGATGAGCTTTCGCATCCAACCCGCCCCGCCGGCCCGGCCCAACCGCTGCCAGCTCTTCGGCCCCGGCTCGCGCCCCGCGATCTTCGAAAAGATGGCCACCAGCGCGGCCGACGTGATCAACCTCGACCTGGAGGATTCGGTCGCGCCGTCGGACAAGGACAGCGCCCGTACCAACATCGTCGCGGCACTCGGCGATATCGACTGGGGCCGCAAGACCATGTCGGTGCGCATCAACGGGCTCGACACTCCCTACTGGTACCGCGACGTGATCGAATTGCTGGAAAGCGGGGCAGAGCGGCTCGACCAGATCATGATTCCCAAGGTCGGGTGCGCCGCCGACATCTACGCCGTCGATGCGCTGGTCACCGCCGTCGAGGCCGCCAGTGGCCGCGAAAAGCGTATCGGGTTCGAAGTCATCATCGAATCGGCCGCCGGCATCGCCCATGTCGAGGAAATCGCCGCCGCCAGCCCGCGCATGCAGGCGATGAGCCTCGGCGCCGCCGATTTCGCGGCCTCCATGGGCATGGCCACAACCGGCATCGGCGGCACGCAGGAAAACTACTACATGATCCGCGAGGGGCAGAAATACTGGGGCGACCCCTGGCACTGGGCCCAGACGGCCATCGTCGCCGCCTGCCGCACCCATGGCGTGCTGCCGGTCGACGGCCCGTTCGGCGACTTTTCGGACGAGGACGGCTTTCGCGCCCAGGCGCGTCGCTCGGCCACGTTGGGCATGGTCGGCAAATGGGCCATCCACCCCAAGCAGGTGGCGCTGGCCAACGAGGTGTTCACCCCCTCGGACGCGGCCGTCGCGGAAGCGCGCGAAATCCTCGCGGCGATGGAAGAGGCCAAGGCCAAGGGCGAAGGCGCCACCGTCTACAAGGGTCGGCTCGTGGATATCGCCAGCATCAAGCAGGCCGAGGGCATCGTGCGCCAGGCCGAGATGATCGCCGCCGGCTGACCGACCCGCCGCCGCCTCGGGCGGGCGTATCCGGGGCAAGATGAAGGGGCGTGCGGAGCCAGGCCCCCGGCCTGGCTCAATCGCCGCTCATCCGCTCGGCCTTCTTGCGGATCAACACGCTGCGCAGGTCGTGCATCGCCAGCAGCAGCGCGTCGGTGATCTCTTCGAGTTGCGCATCGGTGGCGCGGGTCTGGGCCCAGTGAGCGGTCATGTTCAGATGATCCACGGCGCGGTGGATGTCGTCGATCTGGCGTTCGGCCAGGGTCAGCCGGCGCTCTTCCATCCAGTCGTGTATCGCCTCCAGGTCGGTCGCGTCGAGTTGCCTCTCGCCGTGCGGCTTGATCTCGCCGTTGCGGATGTTGACCACGGCGATCTGGTCCATCTCGATGCGGCGCTGGCGGTTCTCGCTGTCGACGCGAAAGACGAAGGCGCCGTTCTCGCGCACGCGGAAAAAGTAATCTGGCAATTCGACGCTCATGGCGCGCCCTCCACTCTGGCTGGGGTCAGGCTCGGGTCAGGGCGGCGCAGAATGCCGCGATGCGCGTGCAGGCCTCCTCCAGCGCGTCATCCGCGGCAGCGTAGCTGATGCGGAAATGCGGCGAAAGCCCGAAGGCGGCGCCGAAGACCACGGCGACGCCCGCTTCCTCCAGCAGGGCGTTGGCGAAGGCCTCGTCGCTGTCGATCATCCGTCCGCCCGGCGTCTGGCAGCCGATTAGCGCGTCGATCGAGGGATAGACGTAGAACGCGCCCTCGGGCACCGGGCAGGTGATGCCGGGAATGGCATTCAGCCGCGCCACCACCATGTCGCGCCGGCGCCGGAACAGCGCCATCGCCCCGGTCACGCTGTCTTGCGGGCCATCAAGCGCCGCGCGCGCCGCCCATTGGCTGATCGAACACGGGTTCGAGGTGCTTTGCGACTGGATCTTGCGCATCGCCGCGATCAGGTCCGCCGGCCCGGCACCATAGCCGATGCGCCAGCCGGTCATGGCATAGGCCTTCGACACGCCGTTGACCGTCAGCGTGCGGTCGTAGAGCGCGGGTTCGACCTGCGCCGGCGTGCAGAAGCGAAAGCCGGGATAGGCGATGTGCTCGTAGATGTCGTCGCTCATCACCCGGACATGTGGATGGCGCAGCAGCACGTCGGTCAGCGCCTTCAGTTCGACGTGGCTGTAGCCTGCCCCGGTGGGGTTCGACGGCGAGTTGAACACGAACCACCTGGTGGCCGGGGTGATCGCGGCCTCCAGCGCCTGCGCGCTCAGCTTGAAGCCGGTCTCGATGCCGCATTCCACGATCACCGGCGTGCCCCCGGCCAGCGTCACCATGTCGGGGTAGCTGACCCAGTAGGGCGCGGGCACGATCACCTCGTCGCCGGGGTCGAGCGTGGCCATCAGCGCGTTGTAGAGCACCTGCTTGCCGCCCGACCCCACGCTCACCTGTTCGGGGCGATAATCGAGCCCGTTGTCGCGCGCGAACTTGTCGCGGATCGCCTGTTTCAGCTCGGGCGTGCCGTCGACGGCGGTGTAGCGGGTATGCCCGGCCTCGATCGCCGCAATGCCGGCGGTGCGGATATGCGCGGGGGTGTCGAAATCGGGCTCGCCGGCGCTCAGCCCGATGACATCGCGGCCTGCGGCACGCAGCTCGGCGGCGCGGGCGGTCATTGCGATGGTCGGTGACGGTTTCACGCGCGAGAGCGTCTTGGACAGCAAAGTCATGGTGGCGGCCCCGGGTTTGTATTCCTCTGTCCGAAGGCTTAGGCTCGGGCGCGGGCGCGATCAAGCGCGATCGGTGAAAACGGAGAGACAGGGTGTCAGACACAGCAACCGACTGGTACGGGGCCGACATGGCCACCTTCGGCGACCGCGTCGCGGCGGCGCGCGAAGCCGCCGGGATGACCCAGAAACAGATGGCCAAGCGACTGGGCGTCAAGCTGTCCACCGTGCGCGGATGGGAAGAAGACCTCAGCGAGCCGCGCGCCAACAAGCTGTCGATGATGGCGGGGCTGCTCAACGTGTCGATCGTCTGGCTGCTCACCGGCGAAGGCGAGGGCGGGCTGGCCGCGCCGGACGAGGCCGAACCGCTGTCGCCCGACATCGACGCGCTGCTGATGGAATTGCGCGATGTCAAGACGCAGATGAACGCCGCCTCCGACCGGCTGGGCCGGCTTGAAAAGAAGCTGCGCACGAGGCTCAAGGGTGAGTGAGGTCGCCCCGCCGCCAGACGAACCCCGCGAGACGCGGCTCAGGCGGCTTAAAATGCGCTCGATGCGGCGCGGCATCAAGGAAATGGACGTGATCCTGTCGCGCTACGCCGAGGCGGCGCTGCCGGGCATGGACGCGGCGACGCTGGACACCTACGAGGCGCTGTTGTCGGAAAACGACCAGGACCTTCTGTATTGGGTCAGCGGTCGCGATGCCCCCCCCGCCGCGCTGGCGCCACTGGTTGCCGATATTCGCGCCTCAGTGGGCATGACCGGCGGCTGAGCCCGGCACGGCGCCGGTTTTAGGCGCCGTTTAACGGTTTTTTCGGCAATTGCCGCGATTCTGTCGTCCGAGGTTGCATCGGACGGAGGATTTTTCAATGAGCAAACAGGGCAAACTTGCCCCCGCGGGCGGGGCGGGCCTGTTGGGCGGCTATCTTGACGCGCTGGCGCTGGTCGAACGGCTGCACCGGCTGTTGCTGGACGTGATCAAGGACGAGTTCGAGCGTCTCGGCGTCCTCGACATCAACGCCGTGCAGGCGCTGCTGCTGTTCAATATCGGCGAGAACGAGGTCACGGCGGGCGAACTCAAGTCGCGCGGCTACTACCAGAGCAGCAATGTCAGCTACAACCTCAAGAAACTGGTCGAAACGGGCTACATGCACCACCAACGCTGCGAGATCGACCGCCGCGCGGTGCGCGTGCGCCTCACCGCCAGGGGCCGCGCGATCCGCGACGTGGTGGCGGCGCTGTTCGCGCGCCACGCCGAGGGGATGGAGGGGCGCGGCGTGATCGACGTCGATGGCATGGACCGCATCACCCATTCGCTGCGCCGGGTCGAACGGTACTGGACCGACCAGATTCGCTATATCTACTGACCCGGCGCGCTCGCGGTCACCAGTGGCCGGTGTTCTCCATGCTGGCCCAGGGTTCGGCCGGTTTCAGCGCCTCTCCCATCTGCAACAGCTCGACCGAGATGTTGTCGGGGCTGCGCACGAAGGCCATGCGCCCGTCGCGCGGCGGACGGTTGATGGTCACGCCGTTATCCATCAGGTGCTGGCACATCTCGTGGATGTTCTCGACCTCGTAGGCGAGGTGCCCGAAATGGCGGCTGTCATCGGGCAGCGCGTCGTCGCCGTCCCAGTTCCAGGTCAGCTCGACCGGGCATTCGGGCTGTCCCGGCGGCGCCATGAAGATCAGCGAAAAACGGCCCTGTTCACTGTCATGGCGGCGGGTTTCCTCCAGCCCCAGAAGCGAGAAGAACGCCATCGTCTTTTCCAGGTCCTTCACGCGGACCATGGTGTGCAGGTAGCGGATTTTCATCGGCAGTCTCCCGTTCAGTATCGCGTCGGTATTCTGTCGGTATCGCGTCGGTGCGACCCTCGCGGAGCAGGATAGGCCCTGAGCCGTGCGTGTCGAGGGCAAAGGGACGCACGCGCACACACCCGATATCGGCTTGGCGTCGGGGGCGTCCGCAAGATATAGTAGTGGGCGACTCGTCCCATTCCCCGAAAGGATTTCGCGATGCCGCTCAGCCCCGACCAACAGGCCGAAATCGACGCGCAGCGCGCGCAGCCGCGCCAGACCCTGCGCACCGTGTCGGAGGGGCTGGAAGCGCGGCTCTATACCGCCACGCCGGTGCTCGACCACGGCTTCGTGCGGGTCGTCGATTACATGGGCGACGATGCCGCGATCTGCCAGGCGGCGCGGGTCAGCTACGGGCGCGGGACGAAATCGGTCAGCAACGACGCCGGACTGATCCGCTACCTGATGCGGCACTGGCACTCGACCCCGTTCGAGATGTGCGAGATCAAGCTGCACGTCAAGCTGCCCATCTTCGTGGCGCGGCAATGGATCCGGCACCGCACCGCCAACGTCAACGAATACTCGGCGCGCTACTCGATCCTTGACCGCGAATTCTACATCCCCGCGTCCGAACACCTGGCGGCGCAATCCACGACCAACAGCCAGGGCCGCGGCGAGACGCTGAGCGGCGACGAGGCGGCGCGCGTGCTGGACATCCTGCGCGAGGATGCCGGGCGGGCCTATGACCACTACGAGGCGATGATCAGCCAGGACGGGCAGGCGGGGCTGGCGCGCGAGCTGGCACGGATGAACCTGCCGGCCAACATCTATACCCAGTGGTACTGGAAAACCGACCTGCACAACCTGCTGCATTTCCTGCGCCTGCGCGCCGACGCCCATGCGCAATACGAAATCCGCGCCTATGCCGACGCGATTTGCGACATCGTCCGCGACTGGGTGCCGGCGAGCTACGCCGCGTTCGAGGATTACCGCATGGGCGGCGCCACCCTGTCGGCCACCGCCCTTGATTGCCTGCGCCGGATGCTGAAGGGTGAAGAGGTGACGCAGGAAAACTCCGGCATGAGCAAAGGCGAATGGCGGGAGTTTGTGGGGGTGATTGAGGGGTGAGTGTTCTTCCCCGGATGATCACTTGGGCGGGCTCGCAACGCATCGGAAACCCTTGCCATCCGTGCGCCGTATAGGCGCAGAGATCGCCACGCCACATCCCGCCTGCCCGGCAACGCCGGGCCGCGCCCGACCCGCCCCGTCACGCCGGAGGTGTGCCATCAAGGGTGGCGGGCGCGTTTGCAACGCTGCACTCTGAAACACCGTTGCCGGATTTGGCGCGGAAGGCACTCCGAAGGACCGTCGCAGCGCCCACCCCGGATCGGGCGCGGCCCGTCTTTTCCGCCGCATGGCACGGCACTTCAGCGCGCTGCGTCTCGTCGGTAGTAGTCCAGCACGAACACCCGGATTGCCGAGGCCAGCCCCGTTCCGGGATCGCGGGCGGCATCAATTTCGGCTGCCAACACGTTGATCGGTGTTGATTTTTCCGCCGCGATCGCGCGGAAGGCGGCCCAGAATTCATCCTCGAGCGACACGCTGGTGCGGTGCCCGCGCAGGGTGAGCGAGTGCTTGACGGGCCGGGCGCTCATCGCGGGCGACGGGCGGGGGCGCTGCCCCCGTCGCCGCAAGCGGCGACTCCCCCGGAGTATTTGTGGAAAGATGAAGCGCGCATCACTCGTCCTCGCGGCGATGCGCGTCGAGATGCGCGCGGGCGCGTGCGGCGGCGGTCTCTTCTTCGGCTTTTTGTGCCTTCGTGCGCCCGAAGCGGGTGGCGTTGGCGTCGGCGCGGGTCTTTTTCTCGGCCCGAGCCTTTGCCTTGCGCACCCGGTTGAGGTTGACCGGGCGGTCGCTCATTTCGGGCCGATCATGTTTTCGGGCCGCACCACGCGCTCGAACGTCTCGGCGTCGACGAAGCCCAGGTTGATCGCCTCTTCCTTCAGCGTGGTGCCGTTCTTGTGCGCGGTCTTGGCCACCCTGGTGGCGTTGTCGTAGCCGATCTCGGGCGCCAGCGCGGTGACCAGCATCAGCGACTCGTGCAGCAGCTTGTCGATGCGCGCCTCGTCGGCCTTGAGGCCCACGACCAGGTTGTCGGTGAAGGCAGACGCCGCGTCGCCCAGAAGCTGCATGGATTGCAGCACGTTGTAGGCCATCATCGGCTTGTAGACGTTGAGTTCGAAATGCCCCTGGCTGCCGGCGAAGCCGACGGCGGCGTCGTTGCCCATGACATGCGCGCAGACCTGGGTGAGCGCCTCGCACTGGGTGGGGTTGACCTTGCCGGGCATGATCGACGAGCCGGGCTCGTTTTCCGGCAGGATCAGCTCGCCCAGCCCGCAGCGCGGGCCGCTGCCCAGGAAGCGGATGTCGTTGGCGATCTTGAACAGCGAGGCGGCGACGGTCTTGAGCGCGCCAGACATCTCGACCATCGCGTCGTGGGCGGCCAGCGCCTCGAACTTGTTGGGCGCGGTCACGAAGGGCAGGCCGGTGATGCGCGCCATGTTGGCCGCGACCGTCTCGGCCCAGCCCTGGCGCGTGTTCAGCCCGGTGCCCACCGCGGTGCCGCCTTGGGCCAGCTCGTAAATCCGGCCAAGCGCGCCATGCACCCGGGCGATGCCCATGGCGACCTGGTGGGCGTAGCCCGAGAACTCCTGCGCCAGCGTCAGCGGCGTCGCGTCCTGGGTATGGGTGCGGCCGATCTTGATGATGCCGTCGAATTCCGCGACCTTGGCCTCCAGCGCGGCGTGCAGCTTTTCCAGCCCCGGCAGGGTGACATCGCGGGCCATCGTCGCGGTGGCGATGTGCATCGCGGTGGGAAAGGTGTCGTTGCTGGACTGGCCCATGTTGACGTGGTCGTTGGGGTGGACCGGGTCCTTGGCACCGATCTGGCCGCCGAGGAACTCGATGGCGCGGTTGGCGATCACCTCGTTGGCGTTCATGTTCGATTGCGTGCCGCTGCCGGTTTGCCACACGACCAGCGGGAAGTTGTCGTCGAGCTTGCCGTCGGCAACCTCGGCGGCGGCCGCGATGATCGCGTCGGCAAGCCGCGCGTCCAGCGTGCCCTGCGCCTTGTTGGCCTCGGCGCAGGCTTGCTTGATCACGCCCAGCGCGTGGACCACGGCGGCGGGCTGGCGTTCCCAGCCGATGGGGAAGTTGAGCAGCGAGCGCTGCGTTTGCGCGCCCCAGTACCTGTGGCTTGGCACTTCGAGGGGGCCGAAGCTGTCGGTTTCGGTGCGGGTCTTGGTCATGGTCGGGCCTCCTGGAAACGGTTGGCCCTGTCATACCGCAGTTGCGGGAAAGATCAACGCGGGCGACGGGCTACTTGCGGAAGCTGTCGAGGCTGACGATCTGTGCCTCCTGGCCATCCTCGGGCGCCTCGGCCTCGGGCGTGTCGCCGTCGCCGGGGGGCGGGGTGTCGTCGCCGTCGTCGTCGTGCTGAGATTCGAAGCGCAGGCCGAATTCGACCGAAGGGTCGACAAAGGTGCGAACCGCGTCAAAGGGGATGTAAAGCGGCTCGGGCGCATCGCCGAAGTTCAGCGTTACGGCAAAACCGTCCTCGTCGACCTCCAGGCCCTCGAACCAGGTCTGGATGACCACCGTCATTTCCTCGGGGTAGCGGGCGCGCAACCAGTCGGCCAGGTCCGCCTGCGGGTGGGTGGTGTCGAAGGTGATGAAGAAATGGTGCGCGCCGGGCAGTCCGTTGGCCGCGACATCGCGCAGAACGGTGCGGATGAGCCCGCGCATCGCGTCGTGCATCAGATTGCCGTATTCGATGGTGCGGCTCATGGTCTTCGGTTCCCCCTGTGACTGGGCCGATCATAGGGGATTCGGAACAAAACGAAAGGGCGGCCGCGGGGAATTCGCACCATGACGGGCCACGGCGCGGGAGCTTACCCGATGCGCTCTCCCGACAGGCAGATCGCGATCGTGTTTTCGGGCAAAAGCTCAAGTTGCTCGAAAAAGCTGATGAAATCGAAACTGTTATAGGCCTCGACGATAAGATCGTTCTCGATCCGGACCATCACCATGCCACCGACATGCAGGTCGTGGCGGCGGTCGATGCTGCGGGTGCGCATGGTGACGAACCCGGCCAGCCAGTCGTTCTGCTCGATGGTCTTTTCGATCGTGATGCGCGGCGGTTCGATCAGTTCCTGGATGGTGGTGACGAGAAACTGGAATTCCTCCACGCCGATGGCCATGCCGGGCACCAGCCCGTTGGCGGCGGTGTCGGGGCGGAACATCTCGGCGATGGCGGCCAGATCCCCGTCTTCCCAGACACGGGCATACCAGTCGCGCAGGATGTCGGATTTCGGTTTCATGGCTGTGCCCCTTTGGCGGTGTCGCAGGGGAAGGCTACGCCCGGTCGGTGAACGAATCATGAATAATGGGGGAAAAGTGCAGGCTTCTGTTGCCAGGTGCCTGCGAACCCCGCCAGCCCTTGCTAGAGGACTGGGCTTCAGTTTCGATGGTTGTTACTGCTTACGCAGCAACGGCCACCGGAGCACGGTTGTCGTTGGCAACTGTACTTTGTGCACCGATAACGGTGGTCGCTCACCGGGACAAAGCCACTCCTTTACACGTTCGTCGATCCTGTTTCGGCCCCGCGATCCCGTCCAACGAAGGGATATTGGTGGAGCCGCCGGGTACCGCCCCCGGGTCCGATCCGCTTATTTCGAGCGCGTTTATGTCCATAGTCCCGAAGGACATTTGCAATATAGGGTGGGCAGGGCGCGATTTGAAGGGGTAGATTGGCGCCGCGACGTGGGCCGTGGCACCGGCCCGCGAATGCAAAGCAAGGACACGCCAGACAGGAAGAGGGAGCGCCGCAGCATGATCACGCCAGACTATTGCCAGACCATGGCGCGCTACAACATGTGGCAGAACGCGCAGCTCAACGACGCGATGAGCACAATGGACCATGACGCGCTGACCCGACCGCGGGGGGCGTTCTTCGGCTCGATCCTGGGTACCGCCAACCACCTGGTATGGGGCGACGCGATGTGGATGTCGCGGTTCGCGGGCACGCCGGCGCCCGAGCTGCCGCTGCCGCGCAGCGCCGAGGCGTTCCCCACCCGCGCCGCGTGGTGGGCCGAGAGGCTGCGGATCGACCGGCGGATACGGCACTGGGCCGACGGGCTGCGCCGGCTCGATCTGCTGGGCGAACTGCGTTGGTACTCCAGCGCCAAAGGTGCCGAAGTGACGGCGCCGACGGGGCGTCTGATCGTGCACATGTTCAACCACCAGACCCACCATCGCGGGCAGATCCACGCGATGCTGACGGCGGCGGGCCAGGCGGCGCCGGTGAGCGACCTGTTCCTGATGCCGGACGAGGAGGGCTGAGCCACCGCCGGTCGCGCGCCCTTGTCGCCGGGGCAGGGGCGTGCCACCAATCGACGAGACAAGCGGCCCCCGCGCATCCGCGCGCACGACCGCGAACCAAGAGGGGAGACGACGCGCATGTTCAACGCACTGATCGTGGACAAGGACGAGGACGGCAAGACCCATGCCGAGGTCAGGCAGATCGGCATCGACGATCTGCCCGAGGCCGAGGTGACCGTGGCGGTGGAGTATTCCACCGTGAACTACAAGGACGGGCTGTGCATCGGCCCCGGGGGCGGGCTGGTGCGGCATTATCCGCATGTGCCGGGCATCGACTTCGCCGGCACCGTCGAGGCGTCGGACGACGACCGCTACAAGCCCGGCGACAAGGTGGTGCTGACCGGCTGGCGCGTGGGCGAGGCGCACTGGGGCGGCCATGCCCAGAAGGCGCGGGTCAGGGCCGACTGGCTGGTGCCGTTGCCCGACGGGCTGAGCACGCGGCAGGCCATGGCGGTGGGCACCGCCGGGTTCACCGCCATGCTGGCGGTGATGGCGCTGGAGGATCACGGGCTGGCGCCCGGCCATGGCCCGGTTCTGGTGACCGGGGCGGCGGGCGGCGTCGGTTCGGTCGCCACGGCGATCCTGGCGCATCTGGGCCACGAGGTGGCCGCGGTTACCGGCCGGCCCGAACAGGAGCCCTACCTACGCGACCTCGGCGCCAGCCGGATCGTGCCGCGCGACGAGTTGACCGAGGTCACGCGCAAGCCGCTGGAGACCGAGACATGGGCCGGCTGCGTCGATGCGGTGGCGGGGCCGATGCTGGGCCGGGTGCTCAAGCAGATGAAATACGCCGGCTCCGTCGCCGCGGTGGGCCTGGCCGGCGGCGCGGCGATCGAGGGCGCGCTGATCACGCCGTTCATCCTGCGCGGCGTCAACCTTCTGGGCATCGACAGCGTGATGCAGCCCTATGACAACCGCGTGCGGGCCTGGGAGCGGATCGCGCGCGACCTGCCGATGGACAAGCTCGAGGCGATGATCGAACCCGCCACGCTGTCGGACCTGCCGCGATTGGGGGCGGAGATCCTCAAGGGCCAGGTGCGCGGGCGCGTCGTGGTCGACCTCAATGCCTGAGGCGGTTGCGCCTTTCGGGCGTCGTCGCCCCGCAGACCCGGCCAGGGCCCGCGGGGCGACGTGACGGGGGCTGTGGCGGTTACAATCAGGCCGGCGGTGGCGGGCGACTTCGCCGCGCTCTGGCCGATGTTGCGCGACGTGATCCGCGCCGGTGAAACCTACGCGATCGCCCCCGGCATCGACCGCGCGGCGGTGCGCGCGCTGTGGATGCGTGCGCCGCTTGAGACCCATGTCGCCGAGATCGATGGTGCCGCCGCGGGCACCTATTACATCAAGACAAATCAGCAGGGCGGCGGGGCGCATGTGTGCAATTGCGGCTATGTTGTCGACACGCGTGCACGCGGGCGGGGGGTGGCCCGGGCGATGTGCCTGCATTCGCAGGCCCGCGCGCGCGCCCTGGGTTACCTCGCGATGCAGTTCAATTTCGTGGTCGAGACGAACCGCCCCGCGATCGCGCTTTGGGAAAGCCTCGGGTTTGCGACGGTCGGCCGCCTGCCGCGCGCGTTCCGGCACCCGCACGAGGGTCTCGTCGATGCGCGGGTGATGTACAAATGGCTCGCGGACTGAAATTCCGCGCGGTGCGCGCAGGCGCGGCGCGGGCGTGCGCAACAATCCTTCGCGGGGCCGACGGGGAAGAAATATGGGGCTCGCATGCCGCTAATTGCTTCCGACAGGTCGGAGTCGTTTGATTTTCGCGCCGGATCGCGATTACCCTGCTGCGACAGGAGGACGCTGCGCGGAACCGCCGCGCGGCCCCCTGTAACAAGCCGGACGCGCGGGCACCCTGTCCGACAGGGCAAGGCAAGAACCAATTCCCCCGCGCGATCAAGGAGGGAATGACGTGTTCACCAGAATCATGACGCCTGTTGATCTGGCGCATCGGGATCAGCTGGAGCGCGCCTTGCAGTGCAGCGCGGACCTGGCGAGTCATTACGATGTGCCGGTGGTCTACGTGGGCGTGACAACCGAGCAGCCGTCGCCGGTTGCACACACGCCCAAGGAGTACGCGGCCAAGCTCGACAAATTCGTCGCCGAGCAGACCGAGAAGCACGGCATCAAGGGCGAGGCCCATGCCATGGCCGCCCACGACCCGACCACGGACCTCGACGACGCGCTGCTCAAGGCGGTGGACGAGGTCGGCGCCGACCTGGTCGTGATGGCCAGCCATATCCCCAACGTCTTCGACTATATCTGGCCTTCGAACGGCGGCAAGATCGCCGAGCATGCCAAGGCATCGGTTTTCGTGGTGCGGGGCTGATGCGCGTCTGCAGGGGACGCAACAAGAGAAACGCGGACAGGGAATTCTCAAATGACTGATGAAAACAACGATACTGGTGTCCCGGCGCCGGAAGGCGCGGCGGATATCATCGATACCGATTACCAGATCGGTCAGGACAACATCCAGACCCGGCTTGGGCCGTTCGGCTTCGACATCCACAACCCGGTTTTCATGATTTCGGGCCTGGTGGTGATCGCCTTCGTCGCCTACGCGCTGATCGCGCCGACGCATGCCTCCGACTTCTTCGGCTGGCTGCGCCCGGCGCTGACCAGCACCTTCGACTGGTTCTTCCTCTGGGCGGCCAACATCTTCGTGATCTTCTGCCTGCTCCTGATCGTCAGCCCCTGGGGCTCGGTCCGGCTGGGCGGGACGGACGCGACGCCCGATTACGGCTACGCGGGCTGGTTCGCGATGCTGTTCGCCGCCGGCATGGGCATCGGGCTGATGTTCTTCGGCGTGCTGGAGCCGGCCTACTACTTCGGCACCCCGTGGGGGGACGAGCCGCTGGGCGTCGTGCGGCCGTTCACCGAGGACGGCACGCTGATCGAGGGCAATATCGAAGAGGCCCGCCGCATGGCGCTGGCCGCGACCTCGTACCACTGGGCGCTGCACCCGTGGGCGATCTACGCCGTCGTGGCGCTGTCGCTGGCGCTGTTTTCCTACAACAAGGGCCTGCCGCTTTCGATCCGCTCGGCCTTCTACCCGATCCTCGGCGACCGCGTGTGGGGCTGGACCGGGCACATCATCGACACCCTGGCGGTGTTTGCCACGCTCTTCGGCCTGGCCACGTCCCTGGGCCTTGGCGCGCAGCAGGCCAATGCCGGGCTTGAATATGTCTATGGCATCCCCAACAGCGTGACCGTTCAGGTGATCCTGATCATCGGCATCACCGCGATCGCGCTGGTGTCGGTGCTGCGCGGCCTCGACGGCGGGGTCAAGGTGTTGTCCGAGATCAACATGGTCATCGCGCTGGCGCTGCTGCTGTTCGTGCTGTTCGCGGCCGGGGCGGTTGGCATCGTGTCGGGCTTCTTCTCGACCCTGGTGGCCTATGTGCAGGAGGTCATCCCGCTGTCCAACCCGCACGGGCGTGAGGACACCGGGTACATGCAGGGCTGGACGGCGTTCTACTGGGCCTGGTGGATTTCCTGGTCGCCCTTCGTGGGCATGTTCATCGCCCGCGTCAGCCGTGGCCGCACGGTGCGCGAGTTCATCACCTGCGTGCTGATCATCCCGTCTGTCGTCTGCATCTTCTGGATGGCGGTGTTCGGCGGTGCGGCGATCGAGGACCTGATCACCGACCCCCAAGGCAGCGCCGTCAAGGCGCAGGTGATCGACGCCTACAACCCGCCGCTGTCGTTGTTCGCCATGCTCGAAAGCCTGCCGCTGGCGGCAATCACTTCGACCATCGGGATCGTGCTGGTCATCGTGTTCTTCGTCACCTCGTCGGACTCCGGGTCGCTGGTCATCGACACGATCACCGCCGGCGGCAAGGTCGATGCGCCGGTCACCCAGCGTATCTTCTGGTGCACCTTCGAGGGGCTGGTGGCAATCGCGCTGCTGATCGGCGGCGGTCTGACATCGTTGCAGGCGATGGTGATCTCGACCGGTTTGCCGTTCACGCTCATTCTGCTCGTGCTCTGTGTCGGCATCGTCATGGGGCTGATGTCGGAGAAGCGCAACACCTGACGCCGTTCCGGCGTGGTGAAACAAGGCAAGGGCCCCGGCACGTCGCCGGGGCCCTTCGCGTTTGGCGGGGCGCGCGCGGGGGGCAATTTCCGCCGCTCCCGCGCTTGACCCCCGGTGCGATCGCCCCGACAGTGCGCGGGTTCGTCAGCACGCGAGAGGATCAGATGACAGCGCTTGATACCGGGTTCGTCCGCAGCCAGTTTCCCGCCTTTGCCGAGCCGTCGCTGGCCGGAAAGGCGTTTTTCGAGAACGCCGGCGGGTCGTTCACCTGCAAGCCGGTGATCGACCGGCTGACGCGGTTCTACCACAGCCGCAAGGTGCAGCCCTACGGCCCCTACGAGGCCAGCCGCCTGGGCGGCGAGGAGATGGACGAGGCGCGCGCACGACTGGCGGCAATGCTGGGGGTCGAGGGTGACGAGCTGTCTTTCGGCCCGTCGACGACGCAGAACGCCTATGTGCTGGCGCAGGCGTTCCGCGACTGGCTTTCGCCGGGCGAGGCGATCGTGGTCACCAACCAGGACCACGAGGCCAACACCGGCCCGTGGCGGCGGCTGGCCGACGCGGGCATCGAGATCCGCGAATGGGAGGTCGACCCCGACACCGGGCACCTCGACCCCGAAGACCTGGCGGAGCTGCTGGATGAAAACGTGCGGCTGGTGTGTTTCCCGCACTGCTCGAACGTGGTGGGCGAGGTCAACCCGGTGATCGAGATCACCGCCACCGCCCATGCCGCGGGCGCCTTCGTGTGCGTCGATGGCGTATCCATGGCGCCGCACGGGTTGCCCGACGTGGGCGAGATGGGCGCCGACATCTACCTGTTCTCGGCCTACAAGACCTACGGGCCCCACCAGGGGCTGATGGTGATCCGCCGCGCGCTGGCCGAGATGCTGCCCAACCAGGCGCATTTCTTCAACGCCGACGCGCTTTACAAACGCTTCACCCCGGCCGGCCCGGACCACGCGCAGGTGGCCGCCTGCGCCGGGATGGCAGACTATTTCGACGCATTCGCCGCCCATCACGCCATCACCGGCGACGCGCGGGCGCGGGCCGCGGGCGTACAGGCGCTGATGCGCGCGCACGAGACGGCGCTGCTACAGCCGCTGCTGGATTTCCTGGCGGCGCGCAACGACGTGCGCCTGCTGGGCCCGCGCACGGCAGAGGCGCGCGCGCCCACGGTGGCGGTGGACACCGGCCGCCCCGGCCGCGAGGCCGCCGCGGCGCTGGCCGAGCGCGGCATCATGGCCGGCGGTGGCGATTTCTATGCCCGCCGCGCGTTGCAGGCGATGGGGGCCGATCCCGCCCGCGGGGTGCTGCGGCTGAGCTTCGTGCATTACACCACGCGCGACGAGGTCGATGCGCTGCTGACCGCGCTTGAAGACACGCTGTAGGCGGCGGTTGATCCGGCCACGCGCGCGGCGCGTATCAGACACCGTGACTTGACGGGATTGGACAAGATGTCTGGCAAGCTGTCCGACAAGCCCGCGACGCTGCTGTGGTTTCGGCGCGATTTGCGGCTCGGCGATCATCCGGCGCTGAGCGCCGCCGTGGCCCGCGGCGGGCCGGTGATCTGCGTGTTCATCCACGACGACAGCGTGGCCAAGCTGGGCGCGGCGCCGCAATGGCGACTGGGGCGGGGACTGTCGGCGCTGGACGCCGCCTTGCGCGACAAGGGCAACCGTCTGGTGCTGCGGCGCGGCGCGGCGTTGGACGTGCTGCGCGACCTGGTGGCCGACGCCGGCGCCGGCGCGGTCTACTGGACGCGGGCCTACGACGCGCAGTCGCGCGACCACGAGAGCGACCTCACGTCGGCGCTGCGCGCCGACGGGATCGAGGCGCGCGCATTCCCCGGGCATGTCCTGTTCGAGCCCTGGACGGTCGAGACCGGGACCGGGGGCTTCTACAAGGTTTTCACCCCGATGTGGAAGGCGGTGCGCGGGCGTGACTTGGACCGCCCGCTGCCCGCCCCGGCCAAGATCCCCGCACCACGAACATGGCCGGCAAGCGACAGGTTGGACGACCGGGCCATGGGCGCGGCGCTGAACCGTGGCGCGCAGGTGTTGGCCACACACGCCCAACCGGCGGGCGAGGCCGCCGCGCAGGGCCGGCTGGGCCATTTCATGGCGCATATCGTGGGCGGCTACGGCGCCAGCCGTGACCGCATGGCCGAGGACGGCACCTCGGCGCTGTCGGATTACCTGAGCCTGGGCGAGATCAGCGCGCGCCAATGCTGGCACGCGGGCCTGCGCGCGCGTGAAGAGGGTTGCGCCGGCGCCGACGATTTCCTGCGCGAACTGGTCTGGCGCGAATTCGCGTGGCATCTGGTGTATCACACCCCGCACATCCTCGATCGCAACTGGAAGGACGGATGGGACGCTTTCCCCTGGAACACCGACGCCACGCGCCCGCGCGTGCGCGCCTGGCAACGCGCGCGTACCGGTGTGCCGCTGGTCGACGCGGCGATGCGCGAGATGTACGTGACCGGGCGCATGCACAATCGCGGCCGGATGATCGTGGCGTCCTACCTGACCAAGCACCTGCTGACGCATTGGCGCATCGGTCAAGGCTGGTTCGAGGATTGCCTGGTGGATTGGGATCCGGCCTCGAACGCCATGGGCTGGCAATGGTCGGCCGGGTGCGGCCCCGATGCCACGCCCTATTTCCGGGTCTTCAACCCCGACCTGCAACGCAAGCGTTTCGATCCCGACGGCGCCTATGTCCGCCGCTGGGTCGCCGAGGGGCAGGCGCGCCCGCCCGCCACCGCGCTTGCCTATTTCGATGCCATTCCCCGCGCCTGGGGCATGGCGCCCAATGATGCCTACCCGGCGCCGGTCGTCACCGCCGCCGAGGGGCGCCAGCGCGCCCTCGATGCCTACGAGACCTTCAAGAATTGAGACGGGCCGCTGCCCGCGACCCAATTGCCATGTACCGGGTTCGGCCTTATCCTGACCCCGAACCGCCCAAGGGAGCCTGCGGATGATCCTGACCACCACGCATGACCAGACCGACCTGCCGCGCTATTTCGCCACCGTGTTCGACATGGCCAACAACATGCAGAACGGCCGGCTGGATTTCGTGCTGCCCGATGGCCGCCGGTTTCGCGCCGAGGGGCACAACCCCGGTCCGGTGGCCGAGGTGGACGTGCACAACCCCGACATCTTTGCCCGCCTGGTGCGCGAGGGCGATTTGGGGTTCTCCGAGGCTTACCTGGATGGCTGGTGGTCGACGCCGGATCTGCAGGCGTTCATGGATCTTGTCCACGCCGACAACGACAACATCTATGACGGCTTCCCCGGCCAGGGGCTGGTGCGCGCGTTCGAGCGGATGCGCCACTGGCTGCGGTCGAACAACAAGGGCCAGGCGCGGCGCAACATCAGCTATCACTACGACCTGGGCAACGATTTCTACAAGCTGTGGCTGGATGACACGATGACCTATTCCAGCGCCCTGTTCGAAACCGGGCAGGAAAGCCTGGAACGCGCGCAAGAGGCGAAATACGCCTCGATGGTCGATCAGATGGGCGCCCGGGCCGGCGATCATGTGCTGGAAATCGGCTGTGGCTGGGGCGGTTTCGCCGAATACGCCGCGCGCGAACGGGAGCTCACGGTGACCGGCCTGACCATCAGCCGCGAGCAATACGACTACGCCGTGGCGCGCATCGCCCGCGCCGGGCTGGCCGACCGGGTAACCTTCAAGCTCCAGGACTACCGCGACGAACGCGGGTCCTATGACGGGATCGCCAGCATCGAGATGTTCGAAGCCGTGGGCGAGAAATACTGGCCCACCTATTTCGACACCGTGCGGGACCGGCTCAAGCCCGGCGCGCGGGCCACGTTGCAGATCATCACCGTGCAGGAAAAGCGCTGGGAAGCCTACCGCAACGGCGTGGATTTCATTCAGAAATACATCTTCCCCGGTGGCATGTTACCGGCGCGCTCGGCGCTGATGGAGCAGATCGAACGCGCCGGCTTGCGATTTTCCCATTCGGTCGAGTTCGGAGAAAGCTACAGCCAGACGCTCAGGCGCTGGCACGACAACTTCAACGACCAGTGGGGCCGGATCGCCGAAATGGGCTTCGACGACCGGTTCCGGCGGATGTGGAACTTCTACCTCACGTCTTGCGCGGCGACCTTCCATAGCGGTAATTGCGACGTGACCCAGATCACCATCGCAAGGCCCGATTGATGCCCACCGCCGCCCGCCTCGTTGCCGCCCTGATGCTGGCCGCAACCGCTGCCTTGGTATCCGAAATGATCAAGCCCCTGATGCCCGAGGGCATGGATTTCGGCTGGTTCACCTGGGTGAATACCGGGCTTGGCGCGCTTTGCGGCTGGGTGGTGATCGGGCGGCGCGCTGGCGCGGGGGTGGGCGCGGCGGTCGGCCATGGCCTCACCGGGCTGGGGGCGCTGCTGTTCTGGGCGATCCTGTTGCAGGCGGGGTATGAAATGCTGCGCATGTCGCTGCGCAGCCGCTATGGCGGCCCGGTCGAGGCGCTGGAAGACATGGTGCGCATCGCCATCGACCACGCGCAATTGCTGCTGACACCGCAGCTTGCGGCGGTGCTGGTGGCGGGCGGCATTCTGTCGGGGCTGGCCGCCGAGATCGCCAGCCGGCATTGGCGCTGAACATGGTGTTCCTGTTCGGCACCCTGCGGCACCGGCCGCTGCTGGAGGCGGTCCTGGGCCGGCCTGTCAGCGACGACGAACTGACCCCGGCAACCCTGCCGGACCAAGAAACCGTCTGGGCGCGGGGGCAGGGATTTCCGCTGTTGCGCGCCACGCCGGGCGCGCGTGCCGAGGGGCTGTTGCTGGCCGAACCGACCGACGCGGAACTGGCGCGGCTGGACTTTTACGAAAGTGTCTTCTGCTACCGTCTGGCCCCGGTCAGCGTGACGTGCGGCGCCGGCCCCCGCGCGGCGCGGGCCTGGTTCCCCCCGCCGGGGCGCTGGCAGCCGGGCGCGCCTTTCGATCTGCATGAATGGGTGCGTCTGCGCGGGGCGATCAACACCCGCGCCGCGGCCGAGGTGATGGGCTGGTTCGGGCGCCTGGACGCCGGGGAAGTCGCTGCCATGTATCCGATGATTGCGGCCCGCGCTGCCAGTTTCGTGGCCGCGCAGGCGGGCTCGGAGCCGGCTTCGCACAGCGGCATGACGCGCGCCGACGTCGACAGCCGTGCGCTTGAGCGGCCCTATGGCGATTTCTTCGCCATCGAGGAACACCACCTGAAATTTCGCCGCTTCGACGGCACGAAGAGCCCGACGGTGAAGCGCGCGGTGTTCATGTCGCCCGACGCGGCGCTGGTGCTTCCGTACGATCCGCACCGCGATTGCGTACTGCTGATCGAGCAGTTCCGCGCCGGCCCGTTCGCGCGCGGCGACCGCGCGCCCTGGACGCTGGAGCCGATCGCCGGGCGCATCGATGCCGGCGAGACACCCGAAGAGGCCGCGCGCCGCGAGGCGTGGGAAGAGGCGGGGCTGAACCTGGACGCACTGGAGGTGATCGCCCGCGGCTATCCCAGCCCCGGCGCGTCGTCGGAGTTCTACCACATCTTTCTTGCCTGCACCGACCTGTCGGCGGCCGGGCGCGACGGGGGCGGGCTCGACAGCGAGGACGAAGACATCCGCGGCCACGTCATCGCCGCCGGGCGGCTGATCGAGATGGCCGATGCGGGCGCGCTGAACGTCGCGCCGCTGGAATTGTGCGCGCACTGGCTGGCGCGCCATCGCCCGCGGCTGCGCGCGCAGGCTTGAGTTCGCCACGCGCGGCCCCTAAACCTTACGGGGGGAACACGAATAAGGGGCGCGAGATGCGTATTGCTGGAAACCTGGCCGAGGCGATCGGCCACACACCGTTGATCCGGCTCAACAAGGCCAGCGTGGCAACGGGATGCGAGATTTTCGGCAAGGCCGAGTTCCTCAACCCCGGACAGTCGGTCAAGGATCGCGCGGCGCTGTCGATCATCCGCGACGCGGTCGAGCGCGGCGAATTGCACCAGGGCGGCACCGTTGTCGAAGGCACCGCCGGCAATACCGGCATCGGGCTGGCGCTGGTCGGCGCGTCGATGGGATTCCGCACCGTCATCGTGATCCCCGAGACGCAGAGCCAGGAAAAGAAGGACATGATCCGCCTCGCCGGGGCCGAACTGGTCGAGGTGCCCGCCGCGCCCTACCGCAACCCCAACAACTACGTGCGTTATTCCGGACGCCTGGCCGAGAAGCTGGCCGCGACCGAGACGCACGGCGCGATCTGGGCCAACCAGTTCGACAACGTGGCCAACCGTAGCGCCCATGCCCGCACCACCGGCCCCGAGATATGGCAGCAGACTGGTGGCCGCGTCGATGGCTTCGTCTGCGCGGTGGGATCGGGCGGCACGCTGGCGGGCGTGGCCGAGGCGTTACAGGGCAAGGGCGTCAAGATCGGCCTGGCCGACCCGATGGGCGCGGCGCTTTACAGCTATTACACCACCGGCGAGTTCAAGGCCGAGGGCAGTTCGATCACCGAGGGCATCGGGCAGGGGCGGGTGACCGCCAACCTCGAAGGCTTCACCCCCGACATGGCCTGGCAGATCCCCGACGAAGAGGCGCTGCCGGTGGTCTTCGAGTTGCTGGAACACGAGGGCCTGTGCCTGGGCGGGTCGAGCGGTATCAACGTGGCCGGCGCCATCCGCATGGCCCGCGAAATGGGGCCGGGGCATACCATCGTCACTGTCCTGTGCGACTACGGCACGCGCTACCAGTCGAAGCTGTTCAACCCCGCCTTCCTGCGCGAAAAGAACCTGCCGGTGCCGGCGTGGCTGGATCGCGGCGCACCCGACCTGCCCACCGTTTTCGAGGACGCGTGACCATGCCTGCGGTGATTGCGATGACCCGGCGGGCACTGGCGGCACTCGGGCTCGCGCTGGCGGTCGCGCTGGTGGCGGCGACACCGGCGCCGGCGCAGCAGAACGCGGCGGAGCAGACACAGGCAGGGGCTATCGACTACGAAGCCTGGTCTGATACCGCGACGCGCGCCGAGGAGGCCGTCGAGGCGCGACGCGCCTCGAACGCGGCATTCGAGGCGCTGCGTGGGCAGATCGTCGAGTGGCGGCAGCGCTTTCTGGAGGCGCAGCAGACCAACGCCGCGCGGATCGACACCCTCCGGCGGCAGATCGGGGCGCTCGGCCCGCCGCCGCCCGAAGGCGAGAGCGAGTCCGACGCGATCGCCGCGCGCCGGGCCGAGTTGAACGCGCAGCTCGATACCCTGCGCGCGCCGGTGCTGGCTGCCGAAGAGGCCTACGCCCGCGCCAACGGCTTGGTCGCCGAGATCGACAACATCATCCGCGCACGCCAGTCGCGAGCGTTGCTGGCGCGCGGGCCGTCGCCGCTCAACCCGGCGCACTGGCCCGCTGCGGTGGTGCAGATATCCGAGGCCGCAGGCGCCGTGGCGCGCGAGGTGTCAACGGCGTGGAACAACACCCTGCAACACGACGCGTTCAAGGCCGACCTGCCCAAGACGCTGACACTGGCGGCCCTGGGTCTGGTGCTGCTGCTGCGCGGTCGCAGTTGGGCCAAGCGGATCGGCACCAATGCGCGCCGCAAACTGCGCCGCGGGCGCGGGGTGTGGGAATTCGTGATCTCGCTGGGGCAGGTGGGGCTGCCGATGGCGGGGCTTTACGCGCTGGAAGAGGCCATCTTTTCCACCGGCCTGATCGGGCTGCGCGGCACCATCATCGTGGACGGGCTCGCGACATGGGGGGCCATGCTGCTGATCGGCTGGTGGCTGGCCGGGCGGCTGTTTCCCGAGGACGACAAGCAGGCGGCGGTCAACCTTCCCGACAGGTTCCGGCCGTGGCTGCGCTTCGACATCGCCGCGCTGGCGGTGCTGCTGGTGCTTCGTGACATCCTTACTCGCATGGGCGCGGCGTTGGATTACACGCCCGCCACGATGGCGGTGGCGGGGTTCCCGTTGATCGTGCTGTCGGCGCTGCTGCTCTACCGGCTGGCGCGGGCGCTGCGGCGCTGCGTGGGCGAGGTATTCGACGAAGAGCAGGGCGACAGCGACGCCGCGCCGGAACAGAGCTACCGCCTGCGCATCATCTCGGTGCTGTCGCGGGTGACGATCGTGGTGGCACTGGTGGGGCCGCTGATGGCGGTCGTGGGCTATACCGCGGCGGCCACCATGCTGGTCTATCCCACGATCCTGACGCTGGCGCTGTTCGGGGCGGTGCTGATCCTGCAGCAACTGGTGACGGACCTGCACGCGCTGGTCACCCGCAACGAGGAAACCGCCGGCGAGGCGCTGTTGCCGGTCGTTGCGGGGTTTTTCCTGACGCTGGCGGCGCTGCCGGTGGCGGCGCTGATCTGGGGCGCGCGGTCGGCGACGCTGCTGGAGGTCTGGACGCGGTTCCGCGAAGGTTTCACCATAGGCGACTCGCGCATCTCGCCCACCGATTTCCTGACCGTCGCTATCGTCTTCGCCATCGGTTACGCGCTGACCCGCATGGTGCAGGGGGCGCTGCGCGGCTCGGTCCTGCCCAAGACCAAGATCGACGTCGGCGGCCGCAACGCCATCGTCGCCGGTATGGGGTATGTCGGGATAGTCCTGGCCGCGGTGATCGCCATCAGCGCCGCGGGGATTGATCTGTCGTCTCTGGCCATCGTCGCCGGGGCGCTGTCGGTCGGCATCGGTTTCGGGTTGCAGAACATCGTGTCGAACTTCGTAAGCGGCATCATCCTGCTGATCGAGCGGCCGATTTCCGAGGGCGACTGGATCGAGGTCGGTGGCCAGCACGGGAATGTGCGCTCGATCTCGGTGCGCTCGACCCGGATCGAGACGTTTGATCGCACCGATGTCATCGTGCCCAATGCCGACCTGATCAGCGGCACCGTCACCAACTACACCCGCGGCAACACCGTGGGGCGGGTGATCGTGCCGGTGGGCGTGGCCTATGGCAGCGACACCCGCAAGGTCGAGCGCATCCTGCGCGAAGTCGCCGAGGCGCACCCGATGGTGGCGCTCAACCCGCCGCCCAACATCCTTATGCGGGGCTTCGGCCAGGATTCGCTTGATTTCGAGATCCGCGCCATCCTGCGCGACGTCAACTGGGTCATGAACGTGCATTCCGACATGAACCACGAGATCGCCCGCCGCTTTGCCGAGGAAGGCATAGAGATCCCGTTCGCGCAGCGCGACGTCTGGCTGCGTAACCCCGAAACGCTCAGAGAAGAACGCTCGGAGGAGAGTGACAGATGACCACGGAGCCGCTGTTCCAAGAGGATGCCTACCGGCGCCAGGCGCCCGGCCGCGTGCTTGCCCACACCCCCGAGGGCGGGGTGGTTCTGGATCAAAGCCTGTTCTACCCCACGGGCGGTGGTCAGCCGGGCGACGGCGGGCGGTTGGAATGGGCGGGCGGCGCACTGGTGATCGAAACCACGCTAAAGGGCGAGGGGCAGGGCGAAATCGTGCTGGTGCCCGCCGAAGGGGCCGCGTTGCCGCCGGTGGGGACGGAGGTGGTGCAGCACCTCGACTGGGGTCGGCGCCACGCTCACATGCGTGTGCACACCGCGTTGCACCTGCTGTCGGTGGTGATCCCGCTGCCGGTGACGGGCGGATCGATCGGCGCCGAGAAGGGGCGGCTGGATTTCAACATGCCGGAGGCGCCCGAGGACAAGGCGGCGCTGGAGGCGCGCCTGAACGAGATCGTTGCCCGCGATCTGCCGGTGACCGAGGACTGGATCACCGATGCCGAGCTCGAGGCACGGCCCGAGATGGTCAAGACGATGTCGGTCAAGCCGCCCACCGGCGCCGGGCGCGTGCGCCTGGTCCGCATCGGCCAGGGCGAGGCGCAGGTCGATCTGCAACCCTGCGGCGGCACCCACGTGGCGCGCACCGGCGAAATCGGGCGGGTGCGGATCGGCAAGATCGAAAAGAAGGGCCGCCAGAACCGCCGCGTCACCCTGCTCCTGGAGGGCTAGCGGCCTGCACCTGGCACAAGATGCCCATGTGAACGCATGGCCTTCGGACATGATATCCCGAGCGAAAACGTCAGATGACGGCAGCCAGCCCGAAGCGGACACTGATGCAAGATGCAGCATGAAGCGGGCCATCGACAAGCATGGCGAATTCTAGCTGTTTGATCCCACGGTTTGATGGTGCGATCCTTTCTCAGGCTTGGAAGGAAGCATTATGGGACAAGTTCGTCACGGGAGCGCCATGACCACGCACGCCGTCAGAACAGCAATACAGCGATCGCAAGCTTCGCTCGCGCAATTGAGCAAGGAGCTGGGCATCAACCCCAAAACCGTCGCAAAGTGGCGCAAGCGTGCGACGGTCGAGGACTTGAAGACCGGGCCTAAGGAGCCGCGTTCGACCGTTCTCACCGAAGCGGAGGAGGCAATGATCGTCGCATTCCGGCGGCACACACTACTGCCGCTGGATGATTGCCTCTACGCTCTTCAGCCGTCTGTCCCCTACCTTACACGGTCGGCACTGCATCGGTGTCTTCAGCGGCATGGCATCTCACGCTTGCCGGATGTCGAGGGTGACAAGCCAAAGCGGCAGCAGTTCAAGCGCTATCCGATCGGATTCTTCCACATCGACATCGCCGAGGTTCAGACGGCGGAGGGCAAGCTCTATCTCTTTGTGGGCATTGACCGGACCAGCAAATTTGCGATCATCCAACTCGTGGAAAAGGCGGATCGCAAGACCGCGTGGGAGTTCCTCGAACATCTGCTCAAGGCATTCGGCGGGTCGCCTCATCTTATCGCATCCACACGATCCTGACCGAGCGAGCCATTGAAGGCGCCATTGTTCCGAGCCCATTGGCGAGCGGCATCGAGCACCGCCTGACCAAGCCAAACCACCCATGGAGTTTGAAGGATCAGAAAACAGTCCGGGGGACTGTTTTCCCGAGGGACGGCCAGGTCGAGCGAATGAACCGAACCATCAAGGAAGCGA
>NZ_JAGXFK010000022.1 GCF_024637375.1 Sediminimonas sp.
CGGCGCGGATGCCGCTCAGGAACCCATCGGGATCGGATCGCGCCAGCCCTTCCTCGGCAAGGATGTTGCGGGGAAAATCACGCGCGTTGAGCGTCACGATCACCTCGGCAGAGCCGGCTACCGCCGCCGCCAGAACGTGCCGGTCGGCCGGGTCGGGCAACCACAGGCGACGCTCAAGCGCCTCGGGCACCGCAACCTCGGCGCGCGGCCAGCGGGTGCGCAGGATCGCCGCCTCGCCGCGCGCCTGCGCCTCGCCCGCCGGGCCCAGCTTGCGCGCCGCGCGCGCCCATTCCTCGATGATCCGCGCCGACCACAGCGGCGTGAACGCGCCCTGCGCGGCCACCCCCAGCAGCATCTCGCGCATCACCGTGGGGTAGATCACGCAGGTATCCAGAAGCACCTTCACAGCCGGTAGAACAGGGCCTTGAGGTAACCCGACTCGGCCAGTTGCGGCAGCAACGGGTGATCGGGGCCTGCCTGCCCGGTGTGGATCAGTTGCGCGCTCCGCCCGGCGCGCCCGATGCCACGGGTGCAGGCGGTGCGAAAACGGCCCATGTCGGCCGCGTGAGAGCACGAGCACAGCCCCACAAAGCCCCCCGGCGCCACCAGTGCCGCGGCCAGCCGTGCCACCCGCTCGTAGGCGCGCAGGCCCTTTTCCAGTGCCGATTTCGACGGCGCGAAGGCGGGCGGGTCGCAGATCACCACGTCGAATTGCCGGCCCTCTTCGGCCAGTGCGGCCATGGCTTCGAACGCATCGCCCCGGCGTACCGCGAAACGCTCTGCCACGCCGGTTTCCCCGGCCCCGGCGCGGGCCAGGTCGAGCGCCGGTTGCGCGCCGTCCACCGCCAGCACCTCGCCCGCCCCGGCGGCCAGCGCCGCCAGCCCGAAGCCGCCGACATGAGCAAACACATCCAGCACCCGCGCGCCTTGCGACAGCCGCGCGGCAAACGCATGGTTGGGGCGCTGGTCATAGAAAAGGCCGGTCTTCTGCCCGCCGGTCAGGTCGGCCATGTAGGTGGCGCCGTTCATCGGCACCGGCACCGGGGCGCCCGGCGCCTGCCCGCGCAGGGTGGCCGGGCTGTCGTCGAGCCCCTCCAGCGCCCGCGCGCGCCCGCCGGCGTTCTTGATCACCGTGTGCACCCCGGTCACCGAAACCAGCGCGTCTGCCAGCGCCTCCAGATGCGCCTCGGCCCAGGCCGCGTTGGGCTGGATCACCGCGCAATCGCCGAAACGGTCGATCACCACGCCGGGCAGGCCATCGGCCTCGGCATGGACCAGCCGGTAGAACGGCGCGGAATAAAGTCGCTCGCGCAGCGCCAGTGCCCGGCCTAGACGCGCGACGAACCAGTCGGCATCGACCCGCGCCGCCGGGTCGCTGTCGAGCACCCGGCAGATAATGCGCGAGACCGGGTTGACCGCCACCAGCGCCAGCGGCGCGCGATCGGCATCTTCCAGCACCGCCAGGCTGCCGGGCGTCAGCGCGCGGGTGCGCCTGTCGGTGACCAGTTCATTGTCATATACCCACGGAAAGCCATGCCGGATGGCTTGGGGCCTGGTCTTGGGGCGCAGGCGTACAACGGGCAATGAGGGCGGTGTCATACCGCCCTCTTACCCGCCGCTGGCCGTGTGGGGAAGCTCAGATTTCGTCGCCGATCTGATCGCCGGTTTCCAGCCCCGCCACCCGATCGGTAACCCCGCGAGGGGCCGAGCCGGGCGCGACCAGTTCCTGCCGGATCACGTTTTCAAGGTGCCGGGTGATGCGCACTTTCTGCGTCAGGCCATCGCGTTCGGCTGCCAGCGCCTTCGAGCCGCCATAGGCCTTGAGATCGGCCTTGACGGTGCGCGGCTCCATCAGCGGGGCACCGGTTTCGGGGTCGCGCAATGTCAACGTGAACTTGACCGAATGGACGCCGCCGATCGTGTAGCGGGTCTTTTCGGTCAGCGCGTGAAACCGCTGCAACTCGATCTCGACCACCGCCGCGCGCGACCCGTCGGCCTTTTCGGCCACACCGGCCATGGCCGCGTCGAGGATCGCCGCCACCTGTGCGTGCCGGTCGCCGATCGGGTCACCGCGCCAGACGATATCGCCGAACGGGTAATAGCTGTTTGCCTCCGAAACCCGCAGCTCGCGCGACACCTTGACCTGGTAGGATGCCACCGAAACCGCCCGGTCCTCCACCGCGGCGGCAGACAGTCCGGGTGCCTCGAGCGGCGCGTTGCGTGTTGCCGTTTCGATCGAAGCGCAGGCCGTCAGCCCCAGCCCCGCGCAAAGCGCAACGAGTGTGCGAAGATATGCCATGCTCAATCCTCCTTGGGCTATTGACCCTTTGTTGTTTGTCCCGAAAACTGCGCGACGATTGTGACGTGGTTGCGGCGGATACGGTTCAAATGCAGGGCATCTGCCCCGGCCTTCCGCGCGGCGCGGCCCGGCGTGCGGGGCTTGCGCCGTTACCGCTATCAGCTTATACCCTGAGCCACGCGAGGAGGCACGCCATGCAGATGAACGACACGATCCGGCGCGTGACCGAGCGGATCGCGCAGCGCAGCCGCGACAGTCGGCAGGGCTACATGGACAAGATGCGCCGCGCCGCCGAAGACGGGCCGCGCCGCGCGCACCTCAGTTGCGGCAACCAGGCCCATGCCTATGCCGCCGCCGGCCCCGACAAGGACAGGCTGGCCGGCACGCGGGCGCCCAACCTGGGCATCGTCACCGCCTATAACGACATGCTGTCGGCGCACCAGCCGTTCGAGCACTTTCCCGATCAGATCCGCGCCGCGGCGCGGGCAGCCGGGGCCACCGCGCAGGTCGCCGGCGGCGTTCCGGCGATGTGCGACGGGGTCACCCAGGGCCAGACGGGGATGGAGCTGTCGCTGTTCTCGCGCGACGTGATCGCGCTCTCGGCCGCCGTCGCGCTGTCGCACAACACCTTCGACGCGGCGCTTTACCTTGGCGTGTGCGACAAGATCGTGCCGGGACTGGTGATCGCCGCGGCCACGTTCGGCTATATCCCGGGCGTGTTCCTGCCCGCGGGTCCGATGACATCGGGCCTGCCCAATGACGAGAAATCGCGCGTGCGCCAGGAATTCGCCGCCGGGCGCGCCAGCCGCGACGCGTTGATGCGCGCCGAGATGGCCAGCTATCACGGCCCCGGCACCTGCACCTTCTACGGCACCGCGAATTCCAACCAGATGCTGATGGAGTTCATGGGCCTGCACCTGCCCGGCGCCTCGTTCGTCAACCCCGGCACACCGCTGCGCGACGCCCTGACCCGCGCCGGCACCGAAACCGCCCTGTCGATGACCGCGCTCGGCACGTCCTACCGGCCGGTCTGCGACATCCTCAATGAGCGCGCCTTCGTCAACGGTATCGTCGGGCTGATGGCGACCGGCGGCTCGACCAACCTGGTGATGCACCTGCCGGTGATGGCGCGCGCCGCCGGAATCGAACTGACACAAGACGACTTCGCCGACATCTCGGCGGTGACGCCGCTGATGGCGCGGGTCTACCCCAACGGGTTGGCGGACGTGAACCACTTCCACGCCGCCGGGGGCCTGGGCTACATGATCGCCGAGCTGCGCGCCGCGGGCCTCATGCATGACGACGTGACCACCGTCGCGGGCCGCGGCCTGGACGCCTACACGCAAGAGGCACAACTGGATGACGCCGGGCGGCTGTCCTACGTCGAAGGGCCGCGGCAAAGCCACAACGACCGCATCCTGCGCCCCGCCGCCGACCCGTTCCAGCCCAGCGGCGGGCTGCGGCGCCTTGCCGGCAACCTCGGCGATGGCATCATCAAGACCTCCGCCGTGGCCGAAGACCTGATGCAGATCGAGGCGCCGGCGCGCATCTTCCACGACCAGGACGCGGTCAAGGCCGCGTTCAAGGCCGGCGAGTTGGACCGCGACACCGTCGTCGTGGTCCGCTTCCAGGGACCGCAAGCCAACGGCATGCCCGAACTGCACGGCCTGACCCCGACGCTATCGGTGCTGCTCGACCGCGGGCACCGCGTGGCGCTGGTTACCGACGGGCGCATGTCGGGCGCCAGCGGCAAGGTGCCCGCGGCGATCCATGTCAGCCCCGAGGCCGGGGCCGGCGGCGCGCTGGCGCGGCTGCGCGACGGCGACGTGATCCGGCTCGACGCGCGCGCCGGCACGCTCGATACCCTGGCCGGCGACCTAGACGCCCGCACCCCCGCCGCGCCCGACCTGGCCGGCAACGGCACCGGCGTCGGGCGCGAACTGTTCGAGGTCTTTCGCAACAGCGTCGGCCCGGCCTCGACCGGCGCCGGGGTGGTGCGATGACAATCGTGTTTCTTCTGGCCGCAAATATCCCCGCCGGAGGCTCCCGCCATCGCCAACCGGTCCGGGGGTCGAGATGACCCAAACCGCCTCAGCCCGCATCGAGGCGCTGTGTCGCCGCGCGCCGGTGATTCCGGTGCTGGTGATCGAGCGCGCCGAGGACGCGGCGCCGCTGGCCCGCGCGCTGGTGGCCGGGGGCCTGCCGGTGCTGGAAGTCACGCTGCGCACCGACGCCGCGCTTGACGCCATCGCCGCCATGGCCGCCGTGCCTGGCGCCACGGTGGGCGCGGGCACGGTCCTGTCGCCCGATGACATGGCGCGCGCGCGCGCCGCCGGCGCCGCCTTCGCCGTCTCGCCGGGCCAGACCGGGGCGCTGCTCGACGCCGCCGATGCCAGCTCCGGCTTGCCGCTGCTGCCCGGCGCCGCCACCGCGACCGAGGCGATGGCGCTGCTGGAACGCGGCTACACGGTGCAGAAGTTCTTTCCCGCTGAACCCGCCGGCGGTGCGGCGATGCTCAAGGCGCTGGCCGCGCCATTGCCGCAGGTCCGGTTCTGCCCCACCGGCGGTATCGGGCTCGACAACGCGCCCGGCTACCTGGGCCTGCCCAACGTGGCCTGCGTGGGGGGCAGCTGGGTCGCGCCGCCGGGCCTCATCCATCGCGGCGAATGGGCCGCGATCGAGGCGCTGGCGGGACAGGCCGCCGCCCTGTCCCGCGGCTGACCAACCGGGCGGCTGCCCGTCAATCGCGCGAACGCGACCGCCAGCCACCGCGGCGGCGCGGCGGTGCCATCCGCGTTCTACCCTCGCGCAGCACCGCCGACATCGGGTGATCGGGGGCAGCCTCGGCATGGCGTGCGATCAGGGCGGCCAGCGCCGCTTGCGTGTCGGTGCCCTCGGGTAGGCTGAGCGCCCAGTCGAGGAAGACCGTCCGGCAATCGCTTTCGGTGATCCCGTCGATCCGGTAAGCCTCGCGGATCAGCGCCTTGGGGTCCAGCGCGTCGCCCTTCATCGGCTTTCCTCCTGCGCGCGCTCGGGCAGGGCGCGGTCGATGATGCGCGCCGCCTGCCCGCTTCGCGCCGCAAGTGCTGCGCTGAGCGCGTCGAGATCTTCGCAGTCCGTCTCGCGCAGCAGCATCGCCCGTCCTCCTTCGCCGATCGCCTCGGTGTCCAACGGCTTGTCGCTGAGCAGCCGCGACACCGATTGCACGGCCCAGCAAAGCCCGTATGCATCGCACAATGCTTCGCCGTCCGCGTCATCCAGCCATCCGCATGCGACAGCGCCGCGCAACCCGTCGAGCGTATCGCGCGAAAAACTGCCGTCCAGCAGGGCGCCGGCCTGTGCCACCAGTTCGATATCCTGCAACCGGCCAGGCCCGATCTTGGCATCCCATGGGCCCGCGGGCGACTTCGCCGCGCGGATGCGCGCGCGCATCGCCGCCGCCTCGGCCAGCACCTTGTCGCGGGGCCGATCCAGGCGCAGAACCGCGCTGCGCACCTCCTCGACATCGTCGGCCAGTGCGCCCTCGCCCGCGACGGCGCGCGCGCGCGTGAGCGCCAGGTGCTCCCACACCCAGGCCTGTGTCATCTGGTAGTCGCGGAAACTGTCCAGCGCGGTGGCGACCGGGCCCTGCGTGCCCGAGGGCCGCAGGCGCATGTCGACCTCGTAAAGCTTGCCCTCCGACATCGGCGCCGACAGCGCCGTGACCAGCGCCTTGGTCAGTCGCGCATAGTATTGCCGCGCGTCCAGCGGGCGCCGCCCATCGGATTTTTCGACGCCTCCCGCGTCGTAGATCAGTATCAGGTCCAGGTCCGAGCTTGCCGTCAGCCGGCTTGCCCCCAGCGACCCCATGCCCATGATCGCGGCCCCGCGCCCTGGCGGGGGACCGTGCCGGATGGCGAATTGCGCCGTGACCACCGGCCAGAGCGTCGCCAGAACCGCCCCGGCGAGATCGGCATATTGCCGCCCCGCCCGGCCCGCGTCGATGAGCCCGCGCAAGTGGTGTACGCCGATGCGGAAATGCCATTCGCGGGCCCAGCGACGCGCCGCGTCGAGCTTGCGCTCGTAATCCTCGACCGCGTCGAGGACCGCGCCCAGATCGTTGCGCAACTGCTCCTCCCCCGGCCAGGGTGCGAAAAAGTCGCCGCCGATCACCGCGTCGAATACCTCGGCATTGGCCGACAGGTGGCCCGCCAGCGCCGGCGAGGTGCCGACGATGTCGATCAGCAGGTCGATGAGCTGCGGGTTGGCCTCGAACAGCGAGAAGAGCTGCACCCCCGCCGGCAGCCGCGACAGGAACCCGTCAAGCGCCAGCAGCGCCTCGTCGGGCCGCGCGGTGCGCGTCAGCCGCGATAGCAGATCGGGCTTGAGCCGCTCGAATATCTCGACCGCGCGCGACGACCGCAAGGCCGGATAGCCGTACCAGCGCTCGATGATGGAGGTATCGAGATCGCCGGTCTCGGGGCCCGGCCGCGACGCGGCGCTTTCGGGGGCGAAGAAGCCCTCGATCATCTCGTGTACCTCTTGCAGGCGCGCCATGAGGTCGGATTCCAGGTCCGCCACCGGCTGGCCCATGAACGCCGCGAGGCGCGCGAAGCCCTCCCCGGTCGCGGGCAGGGCGTGCGTCTGGGCGTCACGCAGCATCTGCAGGCGGTGCTCGACCTCGCGATGCGCGCGGTAGTGACGGGTCAGCGCGTCGGCGACATCCTCCGGGATCCAGCCCTTTTGCGCCAGCACCTCCAGCCCTGCCTCGGTGCCGCGCACCCGCAGGTCGCGGTCGCGCCCGCCGGCGATGATCTGGCGGGTCTGGGTGAAGAACTCGATCTCGCGGATGCCGCCGCGGCCCAGCTTCATGTCGTGCTCGGGCAGCGTGATGGGCCCGCCCAGCCCCTTGTGCTCGCGGATGCGCAGCCGCATGTCGTGGGCGTCCTGGATGGCCGCGAAATCCAGGTGCTTGCGCCACACGAAGGGCTTGATCGTGTCCAGGAACCGCTCCCCCGCCGCGATGTCGCCCGCCGCCGGGCGCGCCTTGATGTAGGCGGCGCGCTCCCAGGTGCGGCCGAGGCTTTCGTAGTAGGCCTCGGCGCGGGCCATCGCCATGCACACGGGCGTCACCGACGGGTCGGGGCGCAGGCGCAGATCGGTGCGGAACACGTAGCCCTCGGCGGTCTGGTCCGACAGCATCGTCGCCATGCGCCGGGTCGCCCGGACTAGGCTGGCGCGCGCCTCGTCATAGGTGTCGCGTTCGAACCGGGTTTCGTCGAACAGGCAGATCAGGTCGATATCCGAGGAATAATTGAGCTCGAACGCCCCCATCTTGCCCATGGCCAGCGCCACGATGCCGCCAGCGGTCTCGGCATCTTCGGGCCCAGCCCCGGGCAGCTTGCCGCGCCTGATCTCGGCGCCCACCGTGGTGCGCAGCGCCAGCGCGACCGCCGTATCGGCAAAGCGGGTCAGCGTGCCGGTGACCGTTTCCAGCGGCCAGACGCCTCCCAGATCGGCCAGCGCCGTCAGCAGCGCGATGCGCCGCTTGGCCACGCGCAACTGGCTGGCCATCTTGTCGGGCGCCACCTCGGGCAGCGCCGCCAGCAGCGTCTCGACCGCCGCTTCGGGGTCGTCCAGCGCCTCGGCGAGCCAGTCGTGCTCGGCCTCGATGAGGCCCTTGAGGTAGGGGCTGCACCCCCCTGCCCCGTCGATCAGGTCGGCGACCTGCCCGCTCAGGTCGGGCAGGCAGGCGCGCGCCTCGGCGCCGCGCTCGGGCTCGAACGGGTCGGGGCAGCGGGTCATGCGCGATGCAAATGCCATGGCAGCGAGAATGCGGCGGGATCGAGAGCTGGTCAATGACCCAAAGGATTGGAATACTGGCGCAAATCGCGGGAGGAAAAGGGATGAGCAAGAGCCGCAGACGAGTCGAGCGCGCGCTGGAGGCCGCAGGCATGGAGACCGAGATCGTCGCGCTTGGCGAGGCGCGCACCGCCGAGCAGGCCGCCGCAGTGGCCGGTTGCGCGCTGGACCAGATAGCCAAGTCGATGATCCTGCGCGGCAGGGAAAGCGGCGCGGTGGTGCTTTTCCTGACCGCCGGCGGCAACCGCGTGGACGCGACCAAGGCCGGCGCGCTGGCGGGCGAGGCGCTGGACAGGGCCGACGCGGCCGAGGTGCGCGCACAGACGGGCTTTGCCATCGGCGGGGTGGCGCCGCTGGGGCACACGCAACCGATCCGCGCCTTCATCGACCCGCGTTTGCTGGAATTTCCCGAAGTGTGGGCCGCCGCGGGCACCCCGCACCACATCTTCCGCGTCGACCCGGCCGAGCTGGTGCGCGTGACCGGCGCGCAGATCGGCGATTTCACGCCGTGAGGCGGGCAATGTAAAAAATGTTCACATCACCCCTTGCAAGAACCGCGCGGGATGACGATCTTTGGGGATGTAAAAGGTCTTCACATACCTGTTCCAACGCTTCCAGCAAGGAGTTTCCCGATGACCGCCGCCACCACCACCACCTCGACCAACGGTTTTACCGGATGGGTCCACAGCGCCATTGCCTGGCTCGACGCACGCGGCAGGGCCGCGTGGATCACGCTCATGGTGCTGGGCTTCATCCTGTTCTGGCCCGTTGGCCTCGCCATTCTTTTCTACATGATCTGGAGCAGTCGCATGTCCGGTTCCGCCTGCCGCCGCCACTCTGCCCGCACCGCCCCGGTTGGACCGGGCCTCACCGGCAACGCCGCCTTCGACGCCTACAAGGCCGACACCCTGCGCCGGCTGGAAGAGGAACAGGCCCAGTTCGAGGGTTACCTCCAGCGCCTGCGCGAGGCCAAGGACAAGGCCGAATTCGACGCCTTCATGGAAGAGCGCCGCAAGGCCGCCGCCGCCACGACCGCGGCTGCCCCCGAGGACCAGCCCGACAGCTGACAGCGGCCCCCCGGCCGCGCCGCCCGCCCCCGCCGGTATCGCACCGGCGGGGCGCTTTTTTGTTCGCCGCCACCGATATCCGCGCTTGGCGCCCTGTCGCATCGTTGTTATCGTTCGGCGAAAACCCCTGATCGAGACACATGCGCCACACTCTTCCCGTCGCCCCGCAGTTCTATGTAACCGCGCCGCAGCCATGCCCCTACCTGCCGGGCCGCATGGAGCGCAAGCTGTTCACCGCGCTGCAAGGGGAAACTGCCGAGAGCCTGAACAACAGCCTGTCCAAACAGGGGTTCCGCCGCTCGCAGAACGTGCTCTATCGCCCGTCCTGCGCGGAATGTGCGGCTTGCATGTCGGCGCGCATCCGGGTCGAGGATTTCCGGCCCAGCCGCAGCCAGCGGCGCACATGGAATCGCCGCACCATAATCGCGCGCCGCGTGACCTCGCCCTGGGCCACGGAAGAACAGTACGACCTGTTTCGCCATTACCTCGCGGAGCGGCACGCCGATGGCGGCATGGCCGACATGGACGTGTTCGAATTCGCCGCGATGATCGAGGAAACCCCGGTACGCACCCGCGTCATCGAGTATTGCGATGCCGACAGCGGCGAACTGGTGGCGGTGTGCCTGACCGATATCCTCGATGACGGGGTCAGCATGGTCTATTCGTTCTACGCCCCCGACCGGCCGCGCGACAGCCTGGGCACCTACATCATCCTCGACCATATCCAGATCGCGCGCGAGACGGGCCTGCCGTTCGTCTATCTCGGCTACTGGGTGCCGGGCAGCGACAAGATGGGATACAAGGCGCGCTTTTCGGGGCTGGAAGTGCATCGCCGCGGCGCCTGGGAGCGGATGCGCGACCCGGCCGACTACAAGGCCGAGACGCATCCGCTGAGCACCGACCCGATCGCCGAGCAGGTCGCCAACATCTCGTTGCCGGGCAGCCGCCCCGCCAAGGGATAACGGGCCGTCCCGTCCTTCCATTCCGGTTCGATCACCACCCGTCGGCTTGGGGCGGGCGGGCAATGGCCCGTGCGAGCGCGCGGCGCCCGCGCCCCTGCGAAGGGCGCGGGCGCGGGCGCGCCACGCGCTGCTAGTTCGGGATCAGGTCGGGCACGATGGTGACGATGGCCGGGAAGTACCACAGGATGGCCAGCCCCAGAACCTGGATCAGCACGAACGGGGCAACACCGCGATAGATATGAGCGGTCGTCACCTCCTTGGGGGCCACCCCGCGCAGGTAGAACAGCGCGAACCCGAATGGCGGCGTCAGGAACGAGGTCTGCAGGTTCACCGCGATCATGATCGTCACCCAGCTTGGGTCGAAGGTGCCGCCATAGATCACCGGCCCGACGATCGGGATCACGATGTAGATGATTTCGAGGAAATCCAGCACGAAACCCAGCAAGAAGAGCACCAGCATCACGATCAGGAACACGCGGTATTCGCTGTCGAAGCTTTGCAGGAACTTCTGGATATAGTCCTCGCCCCCGAACGAGATCACCACCAGGTTCAGCATCTGCGACCCGATCAGGATGGTGAACACCATGCTCGTGACCTTCGCCGTCTCGCGCACGATCGGCTTGAGGATATGGGCGCGCAACAGCGTCCAGCAGGCGTAAAGCAACCCGAACAGCGTAAAGAGGTAGGCGCCATAAGCCACAATGAAGGCCAGCCAAGTTTCCACCGACACCGAGTCGTTGTTGATGCGCAGGTCGAAATTGATCCCAACCAGCAGCATGACGATCAGCGCGAAGGTGGCCCGGATGATGATCTTGCCAGACCGTTCCTCGTCGCGCAGCCGTCGGTAGGCCGCCAGCATCAGCGCCCCGGCGGCACCAAGCGCGGCTGCGGGCGTGGGGTTGGTGATTCCGCCCAGAATCGACCCCAGCACCGCCACGATCAGCACCAGCGGCGGAAACACGACGCGGATCAGTTCGTTGCGCGCCAGCCGCTCGACCGCGTACCGGCACCCGTAAACCGCGATCGCCACGGGAATCGCCAGCAGCAGCCAGCTCACCCCCGGGCTGGTAAGCGGCCCCATAAACGCGACATCGACGAGTATCATCAGCGCCACGCCGGCCAGCCCGATGGCAATCGGGCGCACATCGGCCGAGGGCGCCACGCCGCGCGCGGTGGTCAGGGTCAGCGCCAGCATCAGCGCCAGAACCGCAACGCCGGTGCCCACCGGCGCGGCGTTGGCGACGGCGGCGGCACCGGCGGCCTCCATCTCGGCCTCGGTGCGGCGCTGCATGCCCTCCTCGTCGGTCTGCGCGTCGATGCGGGCCTGCTCTTCCACCGCGGTATCCCATGCCTCCTGGCCGTGCAGATCGATCATCGAAGCCTTGCATTCATCGCCGACATTGGTGCGCAGGGACGCGGTCTCGCCCATGTCCGAGAAGCTGCTCACGGTGATGTCCTGCGACCCGATCATGCCGACCTGGCCCAGCATGACCGCCCCGCCGACCAGCGCCAGCGGCACGCCGAGGAACCACGTCAGCGCCTCGCCACGGGTAATCGGCTCGTGGTTGGCCACGCCCAGTTGCACCGCAGGTGCCTTGGTCGGGTTGAGCAGCGCATACCCGAACGCATAGGCGGCATAGAGCGCCGCGATCAGGATACCGGGCAGCAGCGCCGCCTGGAAAAGGGTGCCCACCGACACCACGGCCGGCTTGCCCAGGTAGGTCAGCGCGTCGCCGCACCCCGCCAGTTGGGCACGGTTTTCCTGCGCGGTGGAATACAGATCGCCCGCCAGCGTGCCCAGCAGAACGATCACGATGGACGGCGGAATGATCTGTCCAAGGGTGCCGGACGCCGCGATGACCCCGGTGGCCAGTTCGGGTGAATAGTTGTTGCGCAGCATGGTCGGCAGTGACAGCAGTCCCATGGTCACCACGGTGGCGCCGACAATCCCGGTGGAAGCGGCCAGGAAC
>NZ_JAGXFK010000023.1 GCF_024637375.1 Sediminimonas sp.
GCTGATCATATCGATGCAGTTGCTCATGGGGGTGCTGTTCGGACTCCTCGGACTTGCGCTTGCGACACCGATGGCCGCCCTGGGCACGACCCTGATCAGGGAGGTGTACGTGCAGCGCTTCCTTGAAAGGGAATCGGCCGATGACCCGCCCCCGCTGGCCCCACGTTCATAGCGTGAGTCTGAGAGCTGGTAGCGAGTCTTTCATCAGGGCGCCAGGGTGCGTTGCGCCGGATCGGATTCGCCTGGCACTGAACATAGGGCATGCCAAGCCGCCCGGGCTGGGTGAACTCGATAGACCGCAATGCCCTCCAGGAGGACGGGGTGGTCAAGATCGTGGATCACTAGTCTCTGAATCTGATGTAGAAAACTTTGGCAGGATGAAGGGCACCGCTGCGAGGATGATCAGGACAATCGCTGCCGACAGGACGGCAGTTGCTTCCAATCCGAGACCCGCAACAACGCCAATCCCGGCTGTCGCCCAGATATTCGCAGCCGTGGTCAGGCCCTCGATCTGGTGCTTCGCGGTGCCGACCATAATTGCGCCGGCGCCCAGAAAGCCGATGCCTTGCACGATGCCCTGCAGTACGCGCGACATATCCTCGATCGGCATGCCACCCTGTAACGGCCCCAGGACGAAAAGTGCTGCGCCCACAGCAACCAGCATATGGGTCCGCACCCCGGCGCTTCTGCCCTTGCGCTCACGTTCGTATCCAAGGATTCCACCCAGTATTGCCGCAAGCACCAGGCGCACCGTGATGCGAGTAGCGGTTGAGACGTCTGGAACGTCTGAGAATTCGATGACGAGGGTCGACCAGATTTCCTCTCCCACGGTAGCTTCCTCATCCCGATTGCCAAGATTGTGATCAAAACCGCACGCCAGTCGAAAACCTGACTGGCAAATCGAAGTTGAAAGACGAATGGCCGGCGCCAAGGTGGTGGCGATATTGGCGCACAAGTGGTCCTTGAGTCAAAGCGCGTCGGTGCTGGCTTCAAGTGCGCCCTTGACCGCAAGGCTTGTAAGGAGGTCCGCGAGCGACCGCGGGTGTTCCAGCGAGAGACGGTCGAGACAGGCACGCCGCTGGGAATCCGGCGCGCCGGCCGAAAGACCGTGCCACAGCAACTTCGCCATTTCCCGGCGCGAGCCGGACTTGACCTTCAGGATGGCGAGGGCGCCAAGCAGTTGTTGCTCGACCTTGGTGAAGTCAGTGCCGAACGGGAACTGCGGCAATGTTCCGTCAGCCATGGAAGGGGCAAGCCATGTGCGCAGACGGTCCGGCGTGTTCTCCCGATGCGGCCCCGGCACCTGCGCGTCCCTTGGCAATTTTCCGGCCGCTTTCGCCCGGTCCAGCAATTCGGGTTGGAACCGGCTGTCAGCGATCGAGATCATCGCCATGATACATTCGGCATCCGAGCGGCCGCGCAGGTCGGCGATCCCGTATTCGGTGATGATGATATCGCGGTAGTGGCGCGGGATCGTCTCGTGCGGGTGGTCCCAGACGATGTTCGAGGTCACCTTTCCCTTGCTTTCGCGGGTGGCGTGCAGGGTGATGATCGCGCGGGCACCTTCCAGCGCAAAGGCCTGGTCGATGAAGTTGAACTGCCCGCCAACACCGCTGACGATCCCGCCGCTGCTCGTCACGTCCGAAATCACCCCGCCAAGCGTGGTTGCCTTCATCGCGGCATTCACGAAACGGGCCTTCACGCGCGCGGCACGGCGGCCCATTTCGTCACCATACAACTGGTTGGTGAAGGACACGGGCATCATCTGGATGCGCGCGCGGTCCTTTTGCGGCATCTCGCGCAGGCTGTGATAGAAGTCGCGGCAATTGACGAAAAAGCCCGCGTGGACCGCGGCGCCGTCCACCTCGCGATGGATCACCCCGGCCTTGAGCAGTTCCAGAATGCCCTGCACCAGCATCTCGGTGACGCCGTAGAGCCCATGCTCGAAGCTGTCGGTTTGGGCGCGGCCGGGGGCGGGAAAGGGCGAGGCCGCCATGACGGCGCGCATGGTTTCCGGCGTGCGGTGGCGCAGGATCAGCGACGAGGCCACGGCATCGCCAACCGATCCGATACCGATCTGCAGCGTGCCACCATCCGGCACCAGCCCCGCGACATGCAGGCCGATGGCGTGATCACGCGCGGTCACCGGGCGCTTGGGCACCGAGAACAGTTCGAACTGCGTGGCAGGATCGTCCAGCAGGCAATCCACCTCGTCGCGGGCAAGCTCTGCGGCGCCGGGCATGAAGGGCAGTTGCGGGTTGATCTCGCCGGCAAGGATAAAGTCCTGCTGGCCGCGCGCGCGGGCGCGAAGCAGGTCGACGGTGATATCGGTATTGCACGACAGGCTGAGCCGGTCGCCGTCCCGGGCGAGAAGCTGCAAGATGACATTGGGGCGCCGTGCCATAAGGACATGCAGCGCATGGGTATAGTTCGCCGGGATATAGCCCTGTTGCGCCGCTGAATTGCCCAGCCAGTCGCCCGCCTGAAAGAAGAATTCCTGCACCTCGATATTGTCGGGCAATGTCCCGTCGGCAAGCCGCGTGGCGTAATCGAGCGGCGTGTACGCCCCGAAAAGACGGTCCAGCGCCGGGCCGAGGAACCGCGCCTGAAGATCGCTGTCGGCGCGCGGGCGTTGAAGCGTGAGGGCAGTAAAGATGTGCAGTTTGATCGACCGGTCCTCGCAGGCCAGATCGGTCAGGGCGTTGACGATGGTATTCGCCTTGCCCAGCCCCAGCGGCAGCGCCAGTCGGATGTCGCCGTCCGTTTGCTCGACGATGCGCCGCGCGGCCGCCGCCGCGTCGGTCAGGATGATCGGCTCGCCGGCCACCTCAGCCCATGTCCTGCCAGCCGGGATCGGGACGGAAGCGTTCGCCATGAGCCTCGGAAAGCTCTTCGAGGCGCGCCACGATCTCGTCGATCCCGCGCGATCCGGCATAGTGCATCGGCCCCCCGCGGAAGGGGGCGAATCCGGTGGCGAAGATCATCGCGCCATCCACCTGGTCGCTGTCTCGGGCGATGTCCTTGCGCAGGCATTCGACGCAAGCGTCCAGCATCGGAAGGATCAGGCGATCAGCGATATCGTCGGTTGCGCCCGTTTCTGACGCGGCGCTCTTTTGGGCCTTGCCGTCCGTCCATTCGTAAAAGCCCTTGCCCGATTTCTTGCCGGTGTCGCCGTTTTCGACCATTTGGCTCAGCCAGTCGGGAATATCGACCATCGGTTTGTCGAGACCCGATTTCAGGCTTTCGGCCACATGAAGGCATATGTCCAGCCCGACCTGATCGGCCAGTTCCACCGGCCCCATCGGCATGCCGAAGGCTTCGGTAGCAGTGTCGATGACCTGCTTGTCGTGGCCTTCCTCGATCAACTGGATCGCCTCAAGCAGGTAGGGCGTCAGCGCGCGGTTCACCAGGTAACCCGGATAATCGTGCACCCGCGCGGGAAGCCGCCCGATCGCGCCGCAAAAGGCGGCCAGCTGGTCGGTCACGGTGCCGAACGTGTCCGGGTGGGTGACGACCTCGACCAGTTGCATCTTCGAGACCGGGTTGAAGAAATGCAGCCCCGCAAAGCGCCGAGGCCGCTTCAGGCTCTTGGCCAGCGCGGCCACGGACAGCGACGAGGAATTCGTCGCCAGTGTCGCGGTCGGGTTCATCAGGGGTTCGATTCCAGCATAGATCGCGGCCTTGATGTCGGCGTCCTCGGGGCCCGCCTCGATCACCAGATCGGCCGCCGGCACACCAAGCTGCTGCGGATCGGGCATCAGCCGGTCCAGTGCATTGCGTGTTTCGATTCCGCTCAGGTGCTGGGCCTTGCAGATTGCGCTTGCCTGTCGGATCGCGCGCCCCAGCGCGTCGGTATCGGGGTCCGACAAGGTTACGCGCTTGCCCTTCATCGCGCACCAGGCGGCGATTTCGCCGCCCATGGTTCCGGCCCCCACGACATGGATATGGGCGATGCCGTCCACGCCGCCGCCGTCCTTCTTCAGCGCCTGCTGCAAAAAGAACACCCTGACGAGGTTCCGTGACGTCTCGCCGGTCACGAGCTTTGCAAAAGAGGCGACCTCGGCCTCTTGCATGGCCTTGCGGTCACCGCCATGCGCTTCCCAAAGATCGACCAGCGCATAAGGTGCGGGATAGTGGTCTTTTGGCGCGCGGTCCTCGGCGGTGGCCCGCATCTTGCGCGCGGCCAGGCTGCGGGCGGCCGACAGCGCCATTGCGCGGTCCGTCAGGCCGGGGCCGTCTTGCTCCAGATCGCCGGCGATGGCGGCGCGCGCGGCGGCTTCGACATGGCGTTCCTCGACCACCGCATCGGCGATGCCCAGCGCCCTGGCCTTGCGCGTATGCGCGGTCTTGCCGGTCAGCATAAGCGTCATGGCCTCGATCGCATCGATCCGATCGGTCAGGCGAAAGGTTCCGCCAAGCCCGGGATGCAGGCCCAGATTGACCTCGGGAAAGCCGAAGCTGGCCCCGTCCACGGCGATGATCCGGTCGCAGGCCAGCGCGATCTCGAACCCGCCGCCAAGCGCCGGCCCGTGAACGATGCAGACCGTCGGACATGTCAGCGCCTCGAACCGGTCCATCACCGCATGGCCGCGGGTCAACATCTGCGCGACATCCTCTGCGTCGTCGAGGTCGCGGAACATCGAGATATCGGCCCCCGCGGCAAAGCCACCGGGTTTGGCGGAGCGGATCACGACGCCTTTGGGCAGGTCTTGTTCGATGGCGTCAAGCTGCCGGTCGAGCCCCTCCAGCACCTCGCGCGAGATGGTGTTGGCCTCCGAGCCCGCGACATCGAGCGCCAGCCACAGCACGCCTTGTGCGTCGCGGGCGGCACGCCACGGGCCGTCGCGTTCGGCGGTGCGGGTCGGGCCCAGCTCCAGCCAGCTTTCACCAAGATGGGTCAGAACCGGTCCCGTCATGCCACTGCCTCCAACAACATCGCGCCGCCCTGGCCGCCGCCGATGCATTCGGTCGCAATGCCGCGCGCCAGGCCCTTGCGTTTCATCGCGTTGGCCAGGTGCAGCACGATCCGGTTTCCGCTGGTGCCGACCGGATGGCCCATGGACACCGCGCCGCCATCGACATTCAGCCTGTCGCGGTCGATTTTCCCAAAGGCACCGTCCAGCCCCATGACCTGCTTGCAGAACGCGTCGTCCTCCCACGCGGCAAGGCAGGCAAGCACCTGCGCGGCAAAGGCCTCGTTCAGCTCCCACAGGTCCACATCGTCGCGGCTCAGGCCCTGGCGTCGGGTGATCGCGGTCGAGCATAGCACTGGCGCCAGCCCCATGATCGACGGGTCGAGCGCCGACCATTCGCTGTCCGCGATCCGCGCGATCGGGGACAGCCCATGTTCTTCGACCGCGCGTTCCGAGGCGACGATCACCCACGAGGCGCCATCGGTGATCTGGCTTGCATTGCCCGCGGTCACCTTGCCATATGGTTTTTCGAAGACCGGGTTGAGCTTGGCCAGCGCATCGACAGCGCTGTCCGGGCGCACGCCGTCGTCGTGATCGTAATGCGCACCTTCCCTGTCGAAGGCGCTCATCACCTCGCCCGCCAGCCAGCCTTCTTCCTGCGCGCGCGCCAGGCGCTTGTGGCTTTCCACCGCGTAGGCGTCGGCTTGTTCGCGGGTGATGCCGAAACGGTGCGCCAGAATCTCGGCGGTCTGGCCCATGTTCAGATCGGTGATCGGATCGGTCAGGCCCCGTTCGAGGCCTATGATCGGCTTGAAGAAATTCGCGCGCAGGCCGGTCAGTTGCGACGCCGTGTCAAGCGCGCCCTTGGCGGATGCCATCCCTGCGTACCACTCGACGGCTTCCTGGCGCAGCACCAAGGGGGCATGGCTGAGCGCCTCGGCGCCACCGGCGAGGATCAGGTCGTGGCTGCCGTCGCGGACATAGCGATAGGCGGTGTCGATCGACTGCATGCCCGAGCCGCAGTTGATCTGCACCGTGAAGGCCGCCATCGCCGCCCCCATTCCCAGCCGCAGCGCGACGACCCGCGCGGGGTTCATTTCGTCGGCGATGACATTGACACAGCCAAGAATGACCAGATCGAAGGCATCGCGCGCGAAGGGCTGGCGGGTGAGCAGCGGACGGCCGCATTGCACGGCCAGGTCCACCGGCGTGAAAGGCCCCGGTTTGCCCCGCGCCTTGAGAAACGGGGTGCGTGCGCCATCGACAAGATAAACGGGACGATCGGTCATTTTGCGGCCTTTCCGGATGCCTTTGCGGGGCGCTTCGGCCTGGAGGGCTTGAGGCCGGGAAAGAACGCCGCCAATTCGTCGCGCGAGAAATCGTCCACGGCGACGACCTGCTGAACGGCCGATTTCATGGCGTTCAGGCTGTCATTCTCTGCCTCGGTGATCTTGCCCGCGTCCAGCGCCTGCTGCTGGCTCATGTCTGCCTTGCGCAGCCGCTTCTCCAGCGGCGCGCAATCGATGACGAGGTCAAATGCGGTCTCAAGCTTGACGATGCCTTCGCCCGCGCAACCGTGGAACAGAGCGCCGGACAGCCGCTCGCGCGTTGGCGTGCGTTCGGAAATCAGATCGGCACATTCCTCGGTCAGCGTGTCGGACGGGCCGCGCGATGCCCATTTCGGCAAGGTCACGGCGCGCAGCAGCCAACCGGCCCACCGCGCCGGAAGATTGGCCAGCACCAGATCAAGGCTTTTGCTGATCTTCTCAAAGGCGGTTTCGGCGGTGAAACGAACCAGCGGCAGATCCGCTTCCTGACATCCTTCGTCTTCCCACCGTTTCAGCGTCGCCGACAGGAAATAAAGCTCTGAAAGCACGTCACCCAGCCGGGCCGAGATCATCTCGCGCTGCTTCAGCCCGCCCCCCAGTGTGAGAAAGGCGAAATCCGAGACCAGCGCGAATGCCGCCGACCAGCGTGACATGCGCCGGTAGATCGCGCGCACCGCGCCCGTATCCTTGGGTGCGGGCGCGAAGAGGCCGTGCGTCCAGGCGCGGCCAAGGGCGCGAAACAGTGTTCGGGTCGTGTGCCCGACATGGGCCCAGAAATGCCGGTCGAACGCGTCGAGCGATTCTTCCCCGTCCTCGATCTCCAGCGATTGCATCTCGTCGAGAATATGCGGATGCGCGCGGATCGACCCCTGGCCAAAGATGATCAGGCTGCGGGTCAGGATATTGGCCCCCTCCACGGTGATGCCGATCGGCACCGCCTTGTAGATTTCGGACAGGTAATTGTTCGGCCCGTCGATCACCGCCTTGCCGGAATGGATATCCATGGCGTCGTTCAGCGCGTCGCGCATCCGGTAGGTCGCGTTCGACTTCATGATGCCGGAGATAACCGCCAGCGCGCGGCCTTCATCGAGGCCCACGCAGGTCAACTGGCGCGCGGCGTCCAGCGCATAGGCATTGGCCGCAAGCCGCGCGAGGCTTTCCTGCACGCCGCCGAACTTCGACACCGGGATGCCGAATTGCTGGCGAACGCGGGCATAGGCCCCGGATGTATGCGCCGCCAGCGCGCTGGCGGCCGCCGAAAGCGACGGCAGCGAGATGCCGCGCCCGGCCGCGAGTGCGCTCATCAGCATCATCCAGCCCTTGCCGGCATAGTCGGACCCGCCGATGATGTTGTCCAATGGGATGAAAACATCGGTGCCGGTGGTCGGGCCGTTCTGGAACATCTGGCCGGCCGGGATGTGACGGCGGCCGATCTCGACCCCGTCCAGATGGGTGGGCACCAGCGCGCAGGTAATGCCGATATCCTCGGTCTCGCCCAGCAGGCCGTCGGGGTCGCGCATCTTGAAGGCAAGGCCGAGAACGGTGCAGACGGGCGACAGGGTGATATAGCGTTTCGACCAGTTGAGCCGCAGGCCCAGCACGGTCTTGCCTTCCCATTCGCCCTCGCAGACGATGCCGGTATCGACCATCGCGGCCGCGTCCGAGCCGGCCTCTTCGCTGGTCAGGCCGAACGCCGGAAGCTCGGTCCCGTCCGCCAGACGCGGCAGCCAGTGATCCTTCTGCGCCTGGGTGCCGAATTGCATCAGCAATTCCCCCGGCCCGAGCGAGTTCGGCACCATCACCGTTACCGCCGCCACCAGCGAGCGAGACGAGATCAGGCGCACCACTTCGGAATGGGCCAGCGCCGAAAACCCGAGGCCGCCGTACTCTTTCGGGATGATCATGCCGAAAAAGCCGTCGTCCCGCATCATCTGCCAGGCGTCCCCGGGCAGGTCGGCAGTCAGGCGATTCACCTTCCAGTCATCGACCATCTCGCACAGCTTGCGGCACGGGCCGTCGATGAAAGCCTGTTCTTCATCGGTAAGCCGGGGGGCATCGACCTGCTGCAACTTGCGCCAGTCGGGATTGCCGGAAAACAACTCCGCCTCCCACCAGACCTCGCCGGCGTTCAGCGCCTCGGCCTCGGTTTCCGACAGCGACGGCAGGGCGCCCCGTGCCCAGCGATGGATCGGCTTCGTGATGTGATCGCGGCGAAAATGGCGTAGCGTCATTTGGGGTTTCCTCTGTGTCGCAAGCTGTGCCGCGCTGCGCGCGTTGTGTGAGGACCGGATCTTTTCGAACCGTTGCTGACCTTCATTTCGCAACACCTGAACAGTCTAACTCGTTCCACCTGGCATTTTAAACGGAAATGTCCGGGCGAATGTCGTGTGGCAGATGTCGCAACTCCGCGGTGAGCTTCCCGAGTGATTTCATCACGTTGGCCATCCGGAATCCGATGGCGATCACCAAAATGTGTCCGATCAGAGAGACGGTGCGCAAGGGTGCGTTGCTCGATCCTCCGATGCAGGCGCACTTTTGCTCATTCCTGCTGGACTTCGTCCAAACCGCGCGCCAGCACTGCTCCAAGGGCCGCGATGACAGCGAAAGCCAGCAGCACCGGGCCCGGGCCGAAGCGGTCCGCCGCAAGCCCGAACAGCCCGCCCGCCAACAGCGCACCACCGATCAGCGTGTTGGACAGCGCCGTGTAGCGGGCACGAAACGAATCCTCCGCCATGTCCGTCAGGTGCAGCTTGCGGCCCGCGCGCACGCCCTCATAGGCGATCTGTGCAGCAAAGATTGCCGCCGCAGCGCCGACCGCCCCGCCGAGGCCGCCATGAATTGATCCGATAGCACCGACCACGGCGAAGACCACCGCGCCGAGCGCACCCGCCGCCATCAGGGTCTGTCGGCTCGAGTAATCGGAAAGCCGCCCCCAGACATACGACGCCAGCACCGAAGCCGCCGTGGACGCCATGACCAGCGGTCCGAGCTGGTCCAGCGCGCTCCACCCGGATGCGGCCGTCAGCATGACAATGAACGGCGGCGCCAGGGCCGTGACGGCAAGCGCTGCGCGCGAGGCAACGAAGAGGCGCAACTGCGCGTCGTTCACGATCGGTTCGACCAGTGCCGCCAACGAGCCATCGTCGTCATCGTTCCCGGTGTCCGCCTCCGCCTCCGGCTCTCGCAATCGCAGGAAGATCAAGGCGGCAAGCAGGAACGCCGCCCCCGCAATGGCGATGAGCCCGGCCAGAGGCGCAACGGCGACCTCGAACAGCCCCGCCGCCATCAGAAGGCCCACACCGAAAACCGAAACCGAGGCGACCGAGGCCGCGAGGCCCGTGATCGCACCGCGACGTCGCTTGGTGATGGTGCGCGCCAGCGCGTCCTTGTAGCTGACGGAGGACGCCGAGCGTGCCACGGCGAGCACGGCAAGGCAGGCCACAATCACACCGCCTGCCAATGCACCAGTCAGCAGCAATGCCGCCGCCGCGATGCCGAGCGCCGCCAACCCCTGCACCGCGCTGCCTGCGGCCCAGAACCGCTTGCGCTGCGGGCTGGCCTCGACCCGCCGGGCAAGGGTCAACTGCGGTAGCAGCGCGCCGGCCTCGCGCACAGGCACCAGCAGGCCGACCATCGCCCCCGGCGCCGAAAGCGCCGTCAGCAGCCAGGACAGCACCAACTTGGGGTCGATCAGCGCGTCCGCTGTCTTGGTCAGGGTCAGCGAGACGACATGAACAAGGCCATTGCGTGCCTCGCCCGGGCGCAGCTCGTCCGTGGCGGTTCCCGTTATCGTGCTGAAGGCTGACTTGAGGAAATCGCTCATCGCGGATCGAATTTCCCAAGCGGGATTTTCAGATAGCTGCTGCCATCGGCTTCGGCCTCCGGCAGGCGTCCGCCACGGATATTGACCTGAAGCGCAGCCAGCATGCGGTCGGGCAACGGCAGCGTCGCGTCGCGGGCCGTCCGCGTGGCGATGAATTCGGCCTTGCCGATGCCGTCCTTGACATGCCGGTTGCGAAGGCGGTGCTCAGCCACCGTGGCCATGTATTCGGGTGCGGCATCGCCCCCGGGATAGTCGTGACCGATGTAGAGCCGGGTGTCATTCGGCAGATCGAGGATGGCGCGCAGTGAATTCCACAACTCCTCGGCGCTGCCGCCCGGAAAATCGGCCCGGCTGGTTCCCTTTTCGGGCATCATCAGCGTGTCATGGACGAAGGCCGCGTCGCCCGCGACATAGGTGATCGAGGCCAGCGTGTGACCGGGCGAGAACATGACCCTCACGGGAACCTCGCCCACCATGAATTCATCACCTTCGGCAAACAGCCTGTCCCATTGCGACCCGTCCGCCGGAAGCTCGTCCCCGAGGTGATAGAGGGCCTTCCACAACTCCTGAACCCCGGTCACCTTCTCTCCGATCGCGGCGGGTGCGGCAAGCTTGTCCGAAAGGTAGCGGGCCGCGGTAAAGTGGTCCGCGTGCGGGTGCGTGTCGAGAACCCATACTACATCGAGCATTTCCGCATCGATATAGCCGAGGATTTCATCGGCGCTTTCGGTCGTCACGGCGCCGGCCTTGGGGTGGAAGTTCCAGACAGGGTCGACGATGGCGGCCTTGCGGGTGGCGGGACAATGAAAAACGTATTGCAGACTGCCTGTTGGCCTGTCGAAGAACGCGCGGATGATGGGGGACATGCTCTCTCCGTTTCAATATTTCCAATGCGCCGGAACGAGCGCAGAAACAGCCCGTCACGGTGCAGACGGCCAGTGTTACAGCCGTCGCAACATTCGACCAGCCTCCAGCGCGGCCGCGCCGGCAGGAATCGTCGTCACGAGGGTCACCCCGGCGACGATACAGACCGACATCTCCGTCGCACTCCTTGCATGAAGAGGGGCGCCGGTACGGGGTCAGAGACAGGCAGGCAAAGCCCATGGACTGCCATGCCGCGAAAAGCCCCAACCATGGTCATTCCAGCCGTTTTGTTACTTGAACCGTGACATCGCGCTGTCAAAAGCGCCGGAAATGCTGTCCCACGCCTTGTCGAAACCTGACTTCATGTCGGCCCAGGCATCGTCGCTGGCGGCGCGCATCTCTTTGAGCTTTTCCTCGGCCTCGTCGCGCTTGGCGCGCATTTCGTCGAGTTGCTTCTGGTATTCGATCTTCGAATCGGCCTCGGCCTCGTCGACCTTGGCCTTCATCTTGTGGATTTCGGCATTCCACTGGTCGATCTTTGCTTTGGCTTTTTCGATATACTGGCTTTTCTCGGACATGGTATTTCTTCTCTCGTTACAGGTTAAACGCAAAGGTACAGCATATTCGATTGTTGACTGGGCGGGAAGCGTGCAAACTCGTTGAGAGCAAAGACATGATGCCAGGATGCCAGGAGGCCCTACCATGCCCGAAACACACAAACTCACGCTGCCGGTTGTCGAACTTGCCCGCGAGAACGATGAGTTCCGCAAGGTTCTGTGGACCGGCGACAAGACGCAGCTTGTGCTGATGGCAATTCCCGAGGGGGGCGAGATCGGCGGCGAGGTGCACGAGGGGCACGACCAGCTGCTGTATTTCGTCGCGGGCTCTGGCACGGCCAAGATAGGCGAGACCGAATGCGAGGTCGCCGATGGCGATGTCAGCATCGTGCCCTCGGGCGTCTTCCACAACTTCCGCAACACCGGGTCGGGGATGCTCAAGCTCTTCACCACCTACAGCCCGCCGGAACACGCGCCAGGCACCGAGCACGCCACGAAGGCCCAAGCCGACGCGAGGGAATGAGCCAATGAAGGTCGATACCGTCATTGTGGGCGCGGGCAGCGCGGGGCTTTCGGCTCTGCGCGAGGTGCGTCGCTACACCGACGATTTCCTGCTGGTCAATGACGGCCACTGGGGCACTACCTGCGCCGCCGTCGGCTGCATGCCGTCGAAGGCGTTGATCGAGGCGGCGAACGCGCTTCACCGGCGCGGCACCTTCGACGCGTTCGGCATCCAGGGGGCCGGAGGCTTGCGTGCCGACATCCCGACCGTGCTCGCCCGGGTGCGCAAGATGCGCGACGACTTCATGAAGGGGCCGGAATCTGTGCCAGAAAAGCTGGGCGAGCGGGCCGTTTCGGGCCGGGCGCGGCTTCTGGGGCCCGGACGGCTGGAGGTCAACGGCAAGACGGTCGAGGCACGCGCGATCATCCTGGCGCCGGGCAGCAGCCCCGTGGTGCCCGGGCCCTGGCGCGAATTCTCGGATCGAATCCTGACCACCGACAGCCTGTTCGAACAGACCGACCTGCCGCGCCGCATCGCGGTGGTCGGCATGGGCGCGATCGGGGTCGAGATCGCGCAGGCGCTGGCCCGGCTTGGCTTGGATGTTGCTGGCTTTGACGCGATCGAGGGGGTGGCAGGCATTGATGATCGGGAGGTTATGGCAGCCTTCCACCCGCTGATCGAGGCCGAGATCGCGCTGCATCTCGGCGCGCCGGCCGAGCTCGAAGACGCGGGAAAGACGATCCGCGTAACCGGCGCAGGCGGCGGCTTCGAGGCCGATGTCGTTCTGGCCGCGATGGGGCGGCGCCCCAATATCGACGATCTCGGGCTTGAGACGCTGGACGTGCCGCTCGATGACAAGGGAATGCCCGAGGTCGATCCCGACACGCTGCGCATCGGCGATCTGCCGGTATTCCTTGTCGGTGACGCGAACGCATATCGCCCGCTTCTGCACGAGGCCGCGGACGAGGGGCATATCGCCGGGCGCATGGCCGCGCCGGATGCCGCAAACGAAGGGTTGTGTCGACGCACGCCGCTGTCGATCGTGTTTTCCTCGCCCCAAGTGGCGCGGGTGGGGGCGCCGCTGTCGGATTTGGATGTAGACGCCATCGCCACGGGTGCGGCGGATTTCTCGCAACAGGCGCGGGCGCGCATGGCGCAAACCGCAGCAGGGGTGCTGCGCATTCATGCCAGGCGCGACACCGGGCACCTGCTGGCCGCCGAAATGTGCGTGCCCGCCGCCGAACACCTGGCGCATCTTCTGGCGCTCGCAATCGAACAGCGGATGACGGTGGCGGACATGCTGGCCATGCCGTTCTATCATCCTGTCCTGGAGGAAGGTCTTCGCAGCGCGCTGCGCGATCTTGCGAAGGGTGTGGAGGGCGTTGGCGGATCAGACCTGTCGGGTTGCGAGGCGATCGGTCATGACGCCCTGGATTGAGCAGCCAATCGGCTGGCAGACACAGAGCATGCCGAGATGAGGTCGAAACTCGCATGTTTTTTCGTGGGAAGGTGTCAACGCGATGGGCTTGAGTGGGGCAGGGCGACGTCGTAGCCTGTGGCCATGACCAGGCCGAACCGGGCGGCGAACCAATCGAGAAAACAGGGCGTTGAATGCTCTTGTTCACCATCTGGCCCATTTTCGCCCTGATCTGTCTTGGCTTCATCCTGGCCCGGCGGGGATTTCCCGACCCCGGGTTCTGGGCTGCGGCTGAGAGGCTGAACTATTTCCTCCTCTTTCCTGCCCTGCTCCTGAGCAGCCTTGCCAATGCGCCCGTGAGCGACCCGGAGGTTATCGGCCTGGGTGGAGCGGCGGTCACCATCATTGCGCTCGCCGCAGGAGGCGTTTCGCTTGCTCGCCTGTTCCATCCCGTTGCCGCGGCCCGCTTTGGCCCGGTGCTGCAAGGCACCATTCGGTTCAACACCTATCTGGGCCTTGCAATTCTTGCCACGCTGGCGGGATCACCCGGGATCGAACGCGCGGCACTTTACCTTGCTGTCGCGGTGCCTTTGGTCAACGTCTTGTCGATCATGGCGCTGTCCGATGCGGGAAGCATGCGCGCGCCGCTGATCCTGTTGCGCACCATCCTGCGCAACCCGTTGATCCTGGCCTGTCTCGCGGGGATTGCGCTGGCACTGACAGGCGTTGGCCTGCCGTTCGGAACCGGGCGATTCCTGGGTTTTCTGGCACAGGGAAGCCTGCCTTTGGGCCTTCTCTGCGTGGGCGCGGCGCTGCAACCCCTCGCCATGCGGCTTGATATCCTCACCCTCGTCGGGACCGGCGCGCTGCGTCTTTTGTTCATGCCTTTGCTGGCCGCGTTGATCGCCCGCGCCTTTGGCCTGAACGGGGTCGAAGCATTGGTGCTTGTGGTCTTTGCAGCAATCCCCACGGCGCCGACATCCTATGTCCTGACACGGCAACTGAACGGCGACGGAACGCTGATGGCAGGGATCGTGACCTCGCAAACCCTTGCCGCAATCGCCACCATCCCGCTGGTTCTTTGGCTCTTCGGCGCGTAAGCGGCGCTCATCCCTGAGACATCCATCGCCCGTTTCCGTTCACTCCATGGCGGCGCCGGCCGCAAGAACAAGCGCGCGAAAGCGGGGTCGGATGGGCTCGCGATCTTCCCCGGGGTTTCTTCTGGCCTGCTGCCACGACGAGGGCGCGAGCGAGGCCAATGGGTCGTTGCTTGACAGGCAGAACCATACCTGCCTAACGTTTGTTAGAAATGATGTGGATTCGGGAATGACGAAAGAAGGACTTCAATCCGACACAACGCGCGACCGGGTTCTGAGCACCTCGGCCGGCCTGTTCTGCCAGCATGGGTATGCCGGGGTGTCGATGCGAAAGATCGCGGAGAGCTGCGATATGAAGGCGGGAAGCCTCTACTACCATTTTTCGTCAAAAGATCAGATCCTCACCGAGGTGCTGAACATGGGTATCGAGAAGGTTCATGCGGCGGTTGCCGCGGCCCTGCGGGAAAGCTCGGTGGATGTGTCGGCGTCCGACAGGTTTCGGCATGCAATAGCCGGGCACCTGCATGCGCTTCTGGAATACAGTTCCTTTACATCTGCCAATGTTCGTATCTTTCGGCAGGTTCCTCCGTCGGTGCAGCACAGCACCCTCGAAGTTCGCCGCAGATACGAGGCGCTGTGGGACGGTTTCCTGGGTGATCTGAAGAGCCAGGGACAGTTGCGGAACGATGTCGATATTCGCAGCTTTCGGTTGATGTTGATCGGGGCGCTGAACGCGACGCTGGAATGGTTCGATCCTGAACTCGGGGACATCACCGAGTTGGCAAACCGTTACGCCGACATGCTGGCCAACGGGATTTTCGCGGAGCGCTGCACATGACCGGTTTTCAAACGAAAGTTCAGACGCAGAGTACCGAGTTCGAAGAAAACCGGGCGGCCAATGACACGTTGCTTTCCGAGCTTCACACACGCATGGCAAAAGTCGTCAGCGGTGGCACAGAGAAATTGCGCCAGCGACATGGCGAAAGAGGCAAGCTTCTTGTGCGTGACCGGATCGATCGGGTGATCGACCCGGGCACGGCCTTGCTTGAGCTGTCGCCGCTGGCCGCATGGGGCCAGTACGGGGGCGATGTGAACGCGGCCGGAATCGTCACCGGGGTCGGCATCGTTCATGGTCAGCCGGTCATGGTCATCGCCAACGACGCGACGGTAAAGGGCGGCAGCTTTTTCCCCGAGACCGTCAAGAAACATCTGCGCGCACAGGAGATTGCCGAAGCCAACCGGCTGCCGTGTCTCTATCTGGTGGATTGCGGCGGCGCCTATCTGCCGGAACAGGACAGGGTGTTTCCCGACCGTGATCATTTCGGCAACGCGTTCTTTCGGCAATGCAGGATGTCGGCGCAGGGGCTGCCGCAGATTTCGGTCGTGTTCGGCGGATGCACGGCGGGCGGGGCCTATATCCCGGCGCTGTCCGACCAGGTTATCATGGTGCGCGGAAACGCGCGCATCCATCTTGGTGGGCCGTCGATCGTCAAGGTCGCGATCAACGAAGACATCGATGGCGAAGCCCTGGGCGGGGCCGAGATGCACACAACCGTGTCCGGTGTTTCGGATCATCTGGCCGAAACGGAAGATGAAGGGCTGGCACTCGCGCGCAGGTTGCTGCGCGATGTGAACCTCGAGCGTGAATCGGTTTCGGCCGACGACGTCGTGCCGCCAAGCAACCCGGCATCCGAGATTGCAGGCATCATCAGCGCGGATGCGAAAACCCCCTATGACGTGCGCGAGCTGTTGTTGCGACTGGTTGATGGCGGGGATTTCCAGGAGTTCAAACCCAGTTGGGGCGAGACCCTGGTCTGTGCCACGGCACGGATTCACGGCATGACGGTCGGAATACTGGGCAACAATGGCGCGCTGTTGTCGGAAAGCGCGCTCAAGGCCGCGCACTTCATTTCCATGTGCGACCAAAGGGGTATCCCGCTTCTATTCCTGCAAAACATCACCGGGTTCATGGTGGGGTCCGAGGCCGAGCGCGGCGGTATCGCCAAGAACAGCGCCAAGATGGTCTATGCGATGGCAACCGCGCGTGTGCCGCGACTGACGGTCGTTGTCGGCGGCTCTTACGGGGCGGGCAACTACGGCATGTGCGGGCGGGGTTTCCGGCCGGATTTCCTGTTTGCGTGGCCGACAGCCAAGGTTGCCACGATGTCCGCCGATATCGCGTCGAACGTTCTGTTGGAACTGCGGCGCAACAATTTCAGCCTGCCGGAGGCATCCGAAGAGGAACTCGACGGGATCGAGGCACGCACCCGCGCCCAGTATGCCGAACAGAGCGATCCCTACTATGCCACGTCCCGGCTATGGGATGATGGCCTGATCGCGCCGGAACAGACGCGCGAGGTTGTTGCGCTATGCCTGTGGCTTGTCCTGAGCCGACCGGAACCGCGCGGGCACACCCCTGTATTTCGGATGTGAGGACAACGCCATGACTTACCAAACACTGACGCTGGATATGGACGAACGCGGTGTCGCCACGGTCACCATGAACCGGCCTGAAAGCCACAACGCGCTGAACCGGACGCTGATTGCCGAGTTGCACGCGGTTGCGCTGAAACTGTCGCAGGACGACAGCGTTCGGGTGGTGGTTCTGACCGGCGCCGGCAGGAGCTTTTGTGCCGGGGGCGATATCGGGTGGTTTCGCGAAACACTGTCGCGTGATCGCGCCGGGCGCATCGCCGAGAGCAGCGCGCTGGCCGAGATGCTGCACGCGCTGGATCAACTGCCCAAGCCGCTTGTCGGGCGGATCAACGGCGCCGCCTATGGGGGCGGGGCCGGCATGATTTCGGTCTGCGATGTCGCTGTGGCGGTGCAGTCGGCCCGCTTTGGCCTGACCGAAGTGCGGCTGGGGCTCATCCCGGCAAACATTTCGCCCTATGTCGTCGCCCGGATTGGCGCGGCGCGGGCGCGCTCGGTGATGCTGTCGGGGGCGTTGTTCGGGGCCGAACGGGCCTGCGCTATCGGGCTGGTGGACGAGGTGACCGAGGATGCGGGCGCGCTCGATCAGGCGGTCGAAACCTGCGTGACCTCCCATCTGGAGGCGTCGCTCAGCGCCGTCGCGGCCACGAAAAGGCTGATCGCCTACGTGGACAGCCACGACAGGGATGCCGTGAAAGACTATACTTCGGAGGCGCTGGCAGACGCCTGGGACTCCGACGATGGGCGCGAAGGGATCGCCAGTTTCCTTGAAAAGCGGCGGCCCCGGTGGAGGTCGGGGGCATGATGATCCGAACCCTGCTTGTCGCCAATCGGGGCGAGATCGCCCGCCGCATCATCCGCACGGCCCGCGGCATGGGCATACGCACCGTCGCCGTCTATTCGGATGCCGATCGCAATGCCCCCCATGTGCGAGAGGCAGACGCGGCTTACCGCGTAGGGCCGGCAGAGGCGGTGCAAAGCTATCTCGATGGCAGCAAGATCATCGAAACCGCGTTGAAAGCGGGCGCCGACGCGGTGCATCCCGGCTACGGGTTCCTGTCCGAGAATGCCGGGTTTGCAGAGGCCTGCACGACAGCCGGCTTGCGGTTCGTGGGCCCGCCGGCCGAGGTGATCCGCCTGATGGGATCGAAAATCGAGGCCAAGGGCAGGGCCCTTGCCGCCGGCGTGCCGGTGGTGCCGGGCTATGACGGCGCCGATCAGTCCGATGAAACCCTGTGCGCGCAAGCGCAACAGATCGGGTTTCCGCTGCTGGTCAAGGCAAGCGCCGGCGGTGGCGGCCGGGGCATGCGCGTCGTCAATGACCCGGGCGATGTGCGCGCCGCACTTGCCGCCGCACGCTCAGAGGCGCAAGCCGGATTCGGCGACTCGACGCTGCTTCTGGAACGCTACGTGGAAAAGGCGCGGCATATCGAGGTGCAGGTGCTGGGCGATGCGCATGGCAACATCGTCCATGTGTTCGAACGCGATTGTTCGTTGCAGCGCAACCATCAGAAAGTCATCGAAGAAGCACCCGCACCCGGTCTGTCGGATGAGCTTCGGCAGGCGATCCTGACAAGCGCCGTGCAGCTCGCGCGTTTCATCGGCTATGAGAACGCCGGCACGGTGGAATACCTGCTGGACGATGACAGCGGTGACTTTTTCTTCCTCGAAATGAATGCCCGTCTGCAGGTCGAACACCCCGTGACAGAGGCGGTCACCGGGCTGGATCTGGTCGAGTGTCAGCTACGCGTGGCGGCGGGCGAGCCCCTTGCCATGCAACAAAAGGATATTGCCTGCCGCGGCTGGGCCATCGAGGCGCGTATTGCCGCCGAGGATCCTGCCGCAGGCTATTGCCCTGAAACCGGCACCATTTCAGCCTATGCCGTGCCGGATTTCTGTCGCACGGACAGCGGCGTCGAGGCCGGATCCGTTGTGTCGCACTACTACGATTCGATGCTGGCAAAGGTGATCGCACACGCCGATGATCGCCCGACCGCTATCGCAAGGCTGACGGCGGGCCTGTCGGAGATGCGCCTGGACGGGGTTGGCACGAACCTCGGGTTTCTTTCCGATCTCCTGCGCGCGCCGACGTTTCAGGAGGGCAGCCATCACACCGGGACGATTGCCGCCCTTTTCCCCGATGGCTGGTGCCCGCCCGTTGCGAGCGACCCTTTGCGTGCCACCGCGGTTCTGGCGCGGTATTTGTCGGATCGGTCCCAAGGGGCGGACCCATGGCACGCGCTCGGGGCGTGGCGATCCGTCTCTGTGGGTGGGCGGCAAGGGACGGCGGTTTACTACCTGGATCGGCAACCGGTCGAGGTTCGCGAAACGCCCGATGGCTGCGGCGTGGCGCGGGCAGGTGAGGCGCCACACAGGTTCACCCACGTTTCGGTAACGCCGGGGCGGCTTGTCCATGAACAGGACGGGCAGCGTCACGCCATCGACTACGCCGTTCAAGGGGCGGATGTGACGATGCAAACCGAGGCGGGCCGGTTTTCCATAAGGGTCGAGACCGGCGAGGATGCATTCCTCGCGGAGCCGCACAGCACCGCCGGCCAGGCAAATGAAATCAGGGCCCCGATGCCCGGCCTGATCGTTGAGTTGCTGCACAAGCCCGGCACCTCGCTGCGCAAAGGCGATCCGGTGGTCGTGATCGAAGCCATGAAGCTCATGCAGACGCTTGCCGCACCTTGCGACGGGGTGCTGAGCGAAACCCCCCATCAACCCGGAGAAACGGTAGAGAAAAAGGCGATTCTGGCCGTATTCCTCCCCGAGGAGACATCAAGATGAACCACCATCTGTTCCTGACCGAAGAACACGAGATGCTGCGCGACCAGGTTCGCCGTTTCGTGGCCGAAAAGGTTCACCCCGTTGCCGACGAATGGGAAAAGGACGGGTGCGTCCCGCGCGACATCCTGCGCCAGATGGGCGATCTTGGCTTCTTTGGCATCCGCTACCCCGAGGAATACGGCGGCAGCGCCATGGACACGCGCGCAACCGCCGTGCTGGCCGAGGAACTGGGGCGCTCCACATATGCCGGCTTTGCGATCACGGCGCTGGTTCACACCGACATGGCATCGGTGCACCTTTACAATGCCGGCACCGCCGCGCAGAGGGCGGCGTACATGCCCGATATCATCGCCGGCCGCAAGATCGTCGCGGTCGCCGTTACCGAACCCGACGCGGGGTCGGACGTAAAGAGCATCCGCACCATGGCCCGGCGCGACGGCGACGACTACGTGTTGAACGGCGCCAAGATGTTCATAACGAACGGTGTTCATGCCGATCTCTATTGCGTCGCGGCCAAGACCGATGCCCAAGGCCCTGCCAGCCAGTCGGTCACCATTTTCCTGGTTGAAAAGGGCACGCCGGGGTTTTCCGTCAGCCGCGCGCTGGACAAACATGGCTGGCGTTCTTCGGATACGGCCGAGCTGTCGTTCCAGGATTGCCGCATCCCTTCCGAGAACATCCTGGGAGAAGAGGGGAAAGGTTTCTACGGCATCATGAAGAACTTCCAGAACGAGCGCATCGTCCTCGGCGCCATGGCGATGGGCGAGGCGCAAGCGGCGCTGGATCTGACGCTTGAGTATGTGAAAACCCGGCAGGCCTTTGGCGCGCCTTTGTGGTCGAAACAGGCGATCCGGCAGCGCCTGTCGATGCTGTCGGCACGCGTCGCCGCCGCCCGCCAGTTCGTTTACGCAACTGCTGCACGCGACGCCGCGGGTGAAGACGTGGTGAAAGAGGTCTCCATGCTCAAGGCGCTTTGTGGCGAGTTGGTGAACGAAGTCATGTATGATTGCGTGCAGTTTCATGGCGGGACCGGCTACATGCATGGAAGCACGATCGAACGAATGACCCGCGACGCCCGGGTTCAGTCGATCGGCGGGGGCGCGACGGAAGTCATGCTCGAAGAGGTGGCAAAGCGGATCTGAAGATCGCGGAATGCCGTCACTGGTGCGCGTGGATCGTTTCGGGCCGGCACCACGGGAAATTGGCATGTTGGCCTTCTGAAAGGCACCACGGCCGGTTGTTGCCGCGGCAAGCTGACAGACGTCACGGATCGGATGCAGGGCCGGATTGCGGCGCGATCCGAGCTGACCATTGACGAACTGACGGTGAACCGGCCGCGTTCGGATATGCCGCAACACCAGGCGCCCGCCCGCCCGTCTCAGGCCGGTTTGCTCTGACAAAGACCTGTCAGAGTATGACCTTCGTCCCTCTGCCCTGAAAGGGCCGCAGAACCGCATCCGGGGCGAATTTGTCAGTCACAAGCACGTCGATCTGATCGGGGTCGCAATACTTCACGCGGCTGATTTGGCCAAGTTTGGTGTGATCGACCAGAAGCACGGTTTCGTTGGCTTGCTCCATCATGGCTCCCGCGACGGCAGCCTCATGCAGATCAAAGTCGAAGGCCCCTTTTTCACCGTCCAGCGCAACCGGGGCCACGAAGGTCAGATCGACATGAAAACGGCGGATTTCCGTAAGCGTGAGCTCACCAAACGTGGCCGGCACATCGCTGATGATGCCGCCGCCCAATAGCAAAAGATCTATTTTCGTGCCAACGCTTTGAATCGTGGTGGCGATATCAATCGAATTGGTGATGACGGTGATGCCGCTGAGCTTCGCCAGTTCATGCGCGAACACCGACGTGGTCGTTCCCGCATCCACGAGAATGGTCTGTCCCGGCAGCACAAGGCCGGCGGCCTTGCGGGCGATTTCGCGCTTTGCCCTGATCTGTTTGTCCTGGCGCTTGCGAAAGGGCGGCTCGGATCGCGTCTGCGACAGCAATGCACCGCCATGCACCCGGTTGATCAGCCCATCCGCCTCAAGATCAACCAGGTCGCGCCGCACCGTTTCCCGCGACACGCCCAGCATGCCGGCAAGGTTGGTCGCGCTGACCTGTTCGTTGGTTTCCAAAACGTTCAGGATCCGCTTGTGCCGTTCCTTGGACCACATGTGATGACCTAACCTGCCGTCTCAAAAGGCTTTCTGCGGCGATAATAGGCCAGTATCCCCTTCATTCCCAGCAATGCTGCCATGACTACAGCCATCAGGCAGGTCGAGAAGGCAGCAGCCTGGGAGGTAAGCCCGGCATCGTCGAGGCGCATGATGGTAACGGCGGCCACGTTGAGTTCCGGGGTGGTGAGAAACACGACAGCCGAGAGCGTGACCATGGAGCGCATGAAAATGAAAAAGAAAACCGAGATCAGCATCGGCGCGATAAACGGCGCGATCACGTTGACGGCAACGCGCCCCATTCCCGCCCCCAGGCTGCTGGCCGCTTCCTCGTAAGCCCCGGGGAGTTGCCGAAAGCCGGTCATCGCAGTCAGGAAAGCCTGTGTATGATAGTGGTAGAAGTTCACGATGGCGATCAGTGCGGCTGTGCCGTAGAGCAGGTAGAGTGGCGTCGCGGTGGAGTTGAAGGTTAGAATATAGGCCAGACCCAGAACCATGCCCGGCACGGCGGCGGGCATGGCCGCCAGCACCTGCAGAGGGCGCGCAATTTTTTCGCTGATACGACGCATTCCCAGACCGAGAAGGAACACGGCCAGTGTTCCCCCGGTGGCCGCCATCAGGGAAATGACAATGGTGATCCAGAGCGACGAATATCCGCCCGCCAGGGTGATGTCGTAGTGCCGCAGGCTAAGCGAGTAATCGTAGGGCCACAGATGCACGAAGCTGGCAAAGATGACAACGCTGAGGATCGCCACGATGGCAGCGGATATCGCAAAGCAGAACCCAGCCATGGGAAGATCGCGCAGTGGCCTGAAGCGCGGCACGAAAGGCTGCGTGTCCCCGGCTTTCGTGCTCTGTTGGCGTTTCATCGCCTGACGCTCGATGTAATAGGCCGCCACGGTGGGCAGCAGGAGCATGATCCCCACGACCGCACCCATGTTGAAATTGCGCTGCCCGATAACCTGCGCGTAGATTTCGGTGGCGAGAACCGAGTAGTCGCCGCCGATCACCGCCGCGTTACCGAAATCGGTAATGGTGATGATGAACACCACGAAAGCGGCATTCAACACGCCGAAGCGCGAAGCGGGCAGCGTCAGATCCCGGAATTGCTGCGATGGCGTCGCGCCGGTTACCTCCGCGGCCTCGTAGACGCGTGCATCAAGCAACACCAGCGATGCGCCGATGATCATCACGGCTTGCGGCAGGGCATAGAGGGTGTTGGCGATCATCAGGCCCCAGAACCCGTAGATGTCCAGTTCCAGCCCCAGGAAGCGATTGACCAGCCCGTTGCGCCCCAGAAGAAAGATCAGGCCGAGCGCCTGAACCAGCGATGGCGCCAGAAGTGGCAGGACGATGGCCGCCCTGATCAGCCACTTCCCCCGAAATGCACAGCGATGCAGTCCGTGCGCGATGATGAAGCCCAGAACCACACTGATCACCATGGTCGAGAGCCCCATAACCATGGAATGGCGGGTGGCGCGCCAGAAGCCGGCGGAATTCAGAATCTCGGTATAGTTTCCAAGGGTATAGGCCCCGTCGAGATCGGTAATCGATCTTACGAAGACGATGACCATCGGATAGACGAAAAACAGTATCAGCCCGAGCGTGGGCAGACCCACGCAGATCCATGTCAGCACCTGGTCGCCGTCAATTCGCCGGGCGGCTCCGCCCCCTGTGGTGGTGCCTTTGCGCGCTATCATGAGGCTCCCTCGCTGATATCGTCAGCGACCCATGTGCACATCTCGCGCGGTATGGTGAGGTCAACCGCCTCGCCTTCGCGATAGCTCTTCGCTCCATGGGTTTCGACGGTCAACAGGCCGAGGGGGTCATCAACTTCGACGCGACACATGTTGCCCAGGAAGCTGACCGAACGCACGGTCGCCCGCCCATCGGCAGCGGGATTCAGGATAATGTGTTCCGGGCGAATACAGGCGACGTAGGCCGCGTCCTCTCCCTCGGGGCGCGTGGCCAGAAGGTCCGGCTGAACCTCGCGCACGCGCGCGGTTTCGACAAGATTGCTTGTGCCTATGAAATCGGCCACGAAACGCGTGGCGGGCCGGTTATACAGATCCTCGGGGCTGCCTGTCTGCACCACCGTGCCCTGGTTCATGCAGATGATCTTGTCGGCAAGCGCCAGCGCTTCTTCCTGGTCATGGGTGACCATGAGGGTGGGAATGCCCAGTTGGCGCTGCAGATGGGAAATTTCGCTGCGCAGCTCGCCGCGCACCTTGGCATCGAGCGCCGACAGCGGCTCATCGAGCAGCAAGACCCGCGGCTCCACCGCGATGGCCCGTGCCAGTGCGATGCGTTGTTGTTGTCCACCCGAAAGCTGCCCGGGAAACTTGTCGGCCGCTTGCGGCAACTTGACAAGCTCCAGAAGTTCCGTGACCCGCGCGGCGATGTCGGCGGCCGGCGTGTTGCGGATTTTCAGGCCATAGCCGATGTTTTCCGCGATCGTCATGTTCGGGAATAGCGAATAGGACTGGAACACGATGCCGAACCCGCGTTTGCGCGCGGGCGTTCGCGACAGGTCTTCCTCCTTCAGGCGAATATCGCCCTCGTCCAGGTCGGCCAATCCCGCGATCAGTCGCAATAGCGTTGTCTTGCCACACCCGCTGGGCCCGAGCAGACACACGAATTCGCCAGGCCCGATGGAGACCGTGACATTGTCCAACGCGATGAAGCTACCGAATCGCTTGGTAACGTTACGGGCTGTAAGATACATGTTTGGGTTTTCTCATTTTCGAGGCTGCAGAGGCCGGTGCCATACTGGCACCGGCCACACAAGGCATGGATCGTCGCAATCCCACCTTGCACTACGCATCCGGGTCAGCGCCCGAACTTTTCCTTCCACGTCTTCTTGACCTCTGTCTGCCGATCGGCAGACGCGGCAAAGTCCACATCGGCAAGGATGTCGCCAATGTCGTCGGGCATCCCCATCTCGGGGGTCGCGGCCTTGCTCTTGACGCCGGGGATGGTGATCAGCGCCTTGTACTCGCTGTAGAGGTCAGTGGCTTCTTCCGACATGGTCCAGTCGAGGAATTTCCGCGCATCGGCCTTGTTGTCACTGCTGGCCATCAGACCGGAGGCTTCCAGCTCGTAGCCGACGCCGCCTTCGGGAAATACCATGGCGAGAGGATATCCCTCCTCGATGGATTGCATCGCGGTGAACGCCAGCGAGATTCCGACGGTGTATTCGCCCACGCGCGCCGACTTGCACGGCTTCGACCCTGACGAAGTATATTGCGCCATGTTGGGGTCCACGGCTTCGAGCTGCGCCCAGCCGGCCTCATCGCCCATGGATTGCAGAACGGCGTTGACGTGCAGGTAGCCCGTGCCCGAGGAGTTCGGATCAGGCATCAGGATTTCGTCCTTGAAGGCAGGGTTTTCGAGATCCTTCCAACTGGTGGGCATCGGCAGGCCCTTGTCCTCGAGGCGCGCGGTGTTCACGCAGAACGCGCCCATGTAGCCGATGGGCGCGAACCATCGATCCTGCGGGTCGCGGAACGCGTCGCCAAGCACTTCGACTCCCTCGGTTTTGTAGGACTCGAGCATGTCCAGGATGCGCGGGTCCATCATCGCGGTCACGGCCCAGCCCCAGATGACATCGGCCTGGGGGTTGTCGGCCTCGGCCAGAATGCGCGCGCCCAGCTTCCCGGTCGATAGCCGCAAGACGTTGAGCTCGACATCCGGCAGGGCTTTTTCGGCGGCTGCCACATACCCTGCGACTTCTTCTTCCTCGAGCGCGGTATAGACCGTGATCGACCCGGCCGATGCGGTTGTCGCCGCACCTGCCGCAAGGGCCGACAGTCCGATTTTGTGAATCCAGTTTTTCATCATTTCCTCTCCATGTTGATCGTTCTCCGACATGCCGTCGATGCGCCGAAGCCATTTTTGCGGCCTTGGAAGACAGACGGCCCGCTTTTCTTGTTTTTGCCCGCGTCGCCGGCCATGGTGGCCAAGCAATGTGGGGATATTTGTGTAGTCTTGCATTTTTTTGCTTTTTGTCTACTGTTTTTTCAAGTCCCCCCTACCGGCGGGGCGGATAAAGCCAGAGTTGAGGAAAAATCATGCAGTCAGGCACAGAGCGGACGGAATCCGGTGGGTTGGCAAGTTTCGCGTGCATGCTCGCCGACTTGGCGCGCCCCATGGCATTGGAGCATTTTCGGCAGAACATCGCAGTGGAACAGAAGGCCGACCTGTCGCCGGTCACCTATGCCGACAGAGCCATCGAAGCGGCGATGCGCGCCTTGATCGAGAAGACCTATCCGGATCACGGGATCCTTGGCGAAGAGCATGGCACGAGCAACATCGACAGCGCGCGTGTCTGGGTTCTTGACCCGATCGACGGCACGAAGTCGTTTGTCACCGGCATGCCCACCTTCGGCACCCTGATCGCATTGCTCGAAGACGGGCGCCCCACCCTGGGCGTGATCTCGATCCCGCCCACGGGAGAGCTATGGATCGGCCGCGATGGAGAAGCGACGCTGTTCGACAGTGTCGCCTGCCACACCAGCACCTGCACCAAATTGGCCGACGCGCTGGTCTATACCACCTCACCCGACAATTTCGATGTTGCCGGCCTGAAGGCGTTCGACCGCGTCAGCAGCCAGGCTGCCATGCGCCGCTATGGCGGGGATTGTTATTCTTACGGGTTGCTGGCTTCGGGTCACATAGACGCCGTGATCGAAATGAACCTGCAACCTTACGACTTCATGGCTTTGGTGCCCGTCACCGAGGGGGCGGGCGGCGTCATAACCGACTGGCAAGGAGGGCGCCTGCATCTCGGCTCGGACGGTCATGTGGTGGCAGCCGCGACACCGGAGCTTCATGCCGAAATTCTGGAGGCGCTGTACGCATAAGCGCAAGGTGTGGGCGGCCCATCCGGCAAAAACTGTGCCCATCGCATGGGGTGCGCCAGACCGGTTCGTTCTGTCATGGCGTCAATAGCTATATCCGCGCCCGCATGCCGTGCTGACAGGACGGGTGGTTCCTGCCCGCCTTGCGACCACCGCCAGCGCCATCGAAAGGGAGGCAAGGCAAACGGGCTTGAGCCGGGCAGGGCGGCGGGCTAACCTTGCCGGATGATCAGGCGCCGCCCCTTTCACCACGTCAAGACGCGCCGCTGCCCTTGCCGAGTGGCGCGATCCTTGCGCCCGCTGCCGGACGGACTACTGAAGATCGTGGCCGAAGGGGGGCGCGAGGATGCTGCTTGAATCTGCGCAGGAACAACTGTTCTCGCTGGCCCCGGCGCGCGTGCATGAGGCACAAGGGCGCGGCCGCCAGGCCTTCGCCCTCCTTCAGGCGGCGCGCCATGCCGGCCCCCTGATCTGGGTTCTGACGCCTCGTGCGCACCACTTGCCCATGCTGCGCGGCCTGCCCGATGGCGTGGGGCAGCGGCTGCATGTCATCCGCCCGGAGAACGAGATCAACCTCTTGTGGGCAGTCGAGGAATCCCTGCGCAGCCCGGCCGTCGGGCTGGTCATCGCCGAGCCGGGCAAACCCCTCTCGCTCACCGCCGGGCGGCGTCTGCAACTGGCGGCCGAAGCGGGCCGGACCACCGGGCTGATGCTGATTCGCGAGGGCCAGGGCAGCAATGCCGCCGAGACCCGCTGGCATTGCGCGCCGGTGGCGAGCGAGGATCGAGACTCGACTCTGCACCGCTGGAGTCTTAATAAGAACAAAAGAGGAACAACCGGAATATGGACCGTGCATTGGAATGGCGCGACGGCTGCTGTCGATCTGGTTTCCGCGGCTGGCGAGCGACATGGCGCTGCGGAAACGCCCCGTTGAGGGGCCCTTCGCCCTGGTCCACAGATCAGGGACCACCGATCATGTGCATTGTCTGAACCGGGCCGCCGAGGCGCA
>NZ_JAGXFK010000024.1 GCF_024637375.1 Sediminimonas sp.
GGGCACGGGTGAACGGGAATTCGGGAGTCCGCCACATGCCTTTCACCCTTGCGACATGGAACATCAACTCGGTCCGGCTGCGCGAGGGGCTCGTGTGCCGCCTGCTGCGCGAAGAGGCGCCCGACGTGCTGTGCCTGCAGGAATGCAAGTCGCCGGTCGACAAGATCCCGACCGAGGCATTCCGCGATCTGGGCTATGGCCACATGGTGGCGCGTGGCGACAAGGGCTATAACGGCGTCGCGATCCTGTCGCGGCTGCCGCTGGAAGACGCCGGCGCGCTGGATTTCGCCGGCCTGGGCCAGGCCCGCCACGTCGCCGCAAGGCTGGGAAACGGCGTGCTGATCCACAATTTCTACGTGCCGGCGGGCGGCGACAAGCCCGACCGGGCGGTGAACGACAAGTTCGGCCAGAAGCTGGATTACCTCACCGACATGCGCGACTGGTTTCACCGCGAAGGCGCGGCGCGGTCGATCCTGGTGGGCGATCTGAACATCGCCCCGCGCGAAGACGATGTCTGGAGCCACAAGCAACTGCTGAAGGTCGTCAGCCACACGCCCGTGGAAGTCGCGCACCTAGGCGATGCGCAAGAGGCGGCGAAATGGGTCGACGTGACGCGCACCGACATCCCCGAGGGGCAGCTTTATTCGTGGTGGTCCTACCGCGCGCGCGACTGGGACACCGCCGACAAGGGCCGGCGGCTGGATCACGTCTGGGCCACGCCCGACATTGCAGGCGCGGCGCATTCCTCGCGCATCCTGCGCGCCGCGCGCGGCTGGGAAAAGCCAAGCGACCATGCGCCCGTCTTTGCCGAATTCGATCTGTGATCGGGGCTTTGATTCGGCGCCGCGGACCCTCATATAGGGGGCAACTGATTTGAAGGGTGACACGACATGCTGGAACTAGGGCAAAGCCAACCGCAACCTGCGGGCGATCTGATCAAGGATGTGACCGAGGCCGATTTCATGGCCGAGGTCATCGAGGCCTCGCAGACCGTGCCGGTTATCGTTGATTTCTGGGCGCCGTGGTGCGGCCCGTGCAAGACGCTGGGTCCGCAGCTTGAACAAGCAGTGACCGCCGCGGGCGGCGCCGTGAAGATGGCCAAGGTCAACGTCGACCAGAACCAGGCGATCGCGGGGCAGTTGCGCATCCAGTCTATCCCAACCGTCTATGCCTTCTGGCAGGGACAGCCGGTGGACGGCTTCCAGGGCGCGGTCGCCGGGTCCGAGGTCGAGGCCTTCGTCAAGCGCTGCGCCGATCTGGCCGGCGGGGCCGAAGGCGGCGGCGGCCTGGCCGAGGCGATCGAAGCGGCCGAGGCGATGCTGGCCGAGGGCGCAGCCAGCGATGCCGCGCAGACCTTCGCCGCAATCCTGGACGAGGATGGCAGCAGCGCCGAGGCCTACGGCGGGCTGGTGCGCGCGCATATCGCGCTTGGCGATCTCGACCAGGCCGAGGCGGTACTGAACGGCGCACCGGTGGAGATTTCCAAGGCGGCGCCACTGGAGGCCGCGCATGCGCAACTGGAGCTCGCCCGGCAGGTGGCCGAGGCCGGGCCGCTGGACGATTTGCGCGCCGCAGTCGAGGCGAACCCCGACAGCCACCAGGCCCGGTTCGACCTGGCGCAGGCGCTTTATGCCAACGGCAAGGTCGACGACGCGGTCGAGGAACTGCTGAACGTGGTGCGCCGCGACCGCGACTGGAACGACGGTGCCGCCAAGCAGCAGCTTTTCAAGATCTTCGACGCGCTCAAACCTAACGACCCGGTGGCGCTGAACGGGCGGCGCAAGCTCAGCTCGATCCTGTTTGCCTGAACCGATGGGCGGGCTAGGTTAGACGTCATGACGAAACGTCCCGACCTGCCCCGCACCATCCCGGTCTTTCCGCTGCCGGGGGCGCTGTTGCTGCCGCGCTCGCGCCTGCCGCTGCACATCTTCGAGCCGCGCTATCTGGCGATGCTGGACGACGCGCTCAAGACCCCCGAGCGGCTGATCGGGATGATCCAGCCCAACAGCCGCGGCGGGCGCGACGACAGGGGCTTGCAGCAGATCGGTTGCGCCGGGCGGATCACGCAGTTTTCGGAAACCGAGGACGGTCGCTACATGATCACGCTTACGGGCATGTCGCGCTTTCGCGTCGCGCGCGAGGTCGAGGGCTTTACCCCCTACCGGCGCTGCGAGGTAACCTGGGACGGGTTCGAGCGCGACCTCGTCCGCAAAGAGGAAGCCGATACCGACTTCGACCGCGCCGCGTTCATGGACCTTCTGTCGCGCTACTTCGCCAGCCGCCAGCTTCAGACCGATTGGGAAACCCTGCGCGAGGCGGAAGACGAATTGCTGATCAATTCGCTGTCGATGATGCTGGATTTCGACCCCGAGGACAAGCAGGCGCTGCTGGAGGCACCCTGCCTTTCGACGCGGCGCGAAACCCTTGTCACCCTGATCGAATACGATCTGCGCGGTGGCGATTCCGAGGAGATCATCCAATGACCGACCCTCAACAAGACCCCGCGGAGCGCCGACAGGCGACACCGCGTTTCGACCGCCACATGCTGGCGGCGCTGATTTGTCCCAAGACCGGCGGCCGGCTGGAATACGATGCCACCCGGCAGGAACTGATCAGCAAGAGCGGCCATATCGCCTACCCGATCCGCGACGGCATCCCGGTAATGCTGATCGACGAGGCGCGCGCGCTCGACGACTGAGCGCCGAGGCCGCGTCTCAGGGTTGCATCAGTTCGGGCAGATCGCCAGTCAGGCCGGCCGCCTCGCGCATCAGCCCGCGGCGCAGAGCCGGGACCGCGTTGATCGCCCCCAACCCCAGGTCGCGCCCGGCGCGCACCAGCGGGTTGTCGTTGGAAAACAACCTGTTGGTCATGTCGGTGGTCAGCGCCAGCGTCGCCGTGTCGAAGCGGCGCCATTGCTGGTAGCGGGCCAGAACATCCGGCGCGGCAATGTCCTCGCCACGGCGGCTGGCATCTGAGAGCACCTGCGCCAACGCGGCCACGTCGCGCAGCCCGGCATTGAGTCCCTGCCCGGCGATCGGGTGCATCCCGTGCGCGGCGTCACCGATCAGCGCCAGCCGCTCGGCCACGAAGGCGTTGGCGATGCTCAGGCTCAGCGGATAGCGATAGCGCCCCCCGGCGAGGCGGATATCGCCCAGGAAATCGCCGAAGCGCGGGCGCAGCATCTCGATATACTCGGGCTCGGGCAGGGCATGGAACCGCGCCGCGTTCTGGTGCGTTTCCGACCACACGATCGACGAGCGGTTGCCCGGCAGCGGCAGAATCGCCAGCGGCCCGGGCGGCATGAAGAACTGGTGCGCGATGCCGTGATGGGGCAGGTCATGCTCGATCGCGCAGACCAGCGCGGTCTGCCCGTAATCCCAACCGGTGCGCTTGATAGCCGCGCGCGCCGCGGTGCCCGATTCGCGCCCGTCAGCGCCCACCAGAACGCGCCCGCGCAAGCATCGCCCGTCGTCGAGCGTCAGCGTCACGCCGACCTCGTCGACATCCTGCACGGTGACGCGGGCGGCGTTGATGCGGGTGCTGGATGGCGTCTCGGCCATCGCCCCCTGCAGCGCGCGGCGCAGGAAGCGGTCTTCCAGCATGTGGCCCATCGGGCCTTCCTCGATCTCGGCATGATCGAAGTGCAGAAAGAAGTTCGACAGCGGTCCCTCGCCGGCGCGCCCATCGCTGACCTTGATTTCCAGGATCGGCTGGCTGTCGTCGGCCAGCTCGTCCCACAGTCCCAGGTTGCGCAACAGCCGCACCGACGACAGCGCCAGCGCGTAGGCCCGCCCGTCGAAGGCGGCATCGGTGAGATCCGCGACGGGATGCGCGTCGATCACCGTGGCGGTCAGCCCGGAACGGGCGGCGGCAAGGGCAAGCGCCGGGCCGTTGAGCCCGCCACCGACGATCAGAAGGTCGCTGTCATGTGTCATGTGCCCCAATATGGGCAGCGTGGCGGGATTGTCCATGCGCCGCGCTGCCGCTACGGTCGCGAAAACCGTATTGAAGAGGGGCAGGACATGGACGAGCGGCTTGGAATGAGCGCGGCGGAGCTGGGCCGCGCGATCGGGCGCGGCGCGGTTGACCCGGTGGAACTGACGCGCGCCTGCCTTGATGCGGCCGCGGCGCACCCGATGGGTGCGCGCATCTATGCCCGGCTCACGCCCGAGCGCGCCGAGGCCGAAGCGCACGCCGCCGCCGAACGGGCGCGGTCGGGCCAGCGGCTTTCGCCGCTCGACGGGGTGCCAGCCAGTTGGAAAGACCTGTTCGACACCGCCGGCGTGGCGACCGAGGCGGGGTCGGCCCTGCTGGCGGGGCGAGTGCCGAAACGCGACGCGCGGGTGCTGCGCAATGCCACCGCGGCGGGGCTGGTCTGCCTTGGCAAAACCCACATGAGCGAGCTGGCGTTTTCCGGCCTGGGGCTGAACCCGATCACCGAAACGGCGCCCTGCGTGCACGACCCGGCGCGCGTCGCCGGTGGTTCGTCATCGGGGGCAGCGGCCAGCGTCGCGCACGGGCTGGCGCCGGTTGCGGTGGGCAGTGACACCGGCGGGTCGGTACGCATCCCGGCGGCATGGAACGATCTTGTCGGCCTCAAGACAACCCACGGCCGGCTGTCGCTGGAGGGCGTGGTGCCGCTGTGCGAGACCTTCGACACTGTCGGCCCGCTGGCCCGCACGGTGGAAGACGCGGCGTTGATGCTTGGGCTGCTCGAAGGTGGCCCGGCGCCCGACCTGCGCGGTGCGTCGCTGAAGGGCCGGCGCTTCGCGGCGTTGCAGACGGTGGTGATGGACGATCTTGACGACGCCCCCGCGCGCGCCTTCGCCGATGCCACGGCGGCCCTGCAAGACGCCGGTGCACAGATCACACCGCTGGAGGCGCCAGAAATCGCCCACGCGATGGAATTGTCGGGCGTGCTGTTCACCACCGACGCCTACGGCTATTGGCGCGACAGTATCGAGGCGCACCCCGAGGCGATGTATCCCCCGATTCTGGAGCGATTCAGGGCCGGGCAGGCCCATTCGGGCCCCGATTACGTGGCCGGCTGGATCGCGCTGCGCCACTACCGCGCACAATGGGCGGCGCGGGTAGCAGGGTTCGACGGGGTTCTGATGCCGTCGTGCCCCTCGGTGCCGCCGGAAATAGACCGGCTGCAAACCGACGGCGCCTATTACGTGCGCGAGAACCTGCGCGTGCTGCGCAACACAAGGGTGGCCAACCTGATGGGGCTGTGCGCGGTCACCCTGCCCACCGGCGTGCCAAGCAGCGGGTTGATGATCGCGTCGACGGGGCGCGAGGAGTCGCTGCTGCGCATCGCCCACGCCGCCGAGGCGGCGCTGGCGGGCTGAGCACATTCCGGTGGGTCACTCCCCGGCGAGTTGGTCGAACTTGCGCGCCAGCTTGGCATCGAGCGCGCTCAACCCGTCCACGTCGTGGGTGGTCAGCGTCACCTCGACGGTCTTGTAGACGTTGCGCCATTCCGGGTGGTGATCCCACTTCTCGGCCCAAAGCGCGGCGCGTGTCATCCACGCGAAGGCGTCGGTGAAATCGGTGAACTCAAAGGTCTTGGTGATCGCGTCGCGGCCTTCGGCCATAAGCCAGCCATTGTCCAGAAGCGGCGCCAGCATGGTCTTGCGGCCCGTGTCGCTGAGTTTCTCGGTCATTGCTGTTCCTCCACTTGGGCATTTTTGAAAGGGCCGTAGTCGGTCAGGATCTCGATATCCTCCGAGACCGCCGCGCGTTCGGCATCGAGGTATTGCGCCACCGCCCGTGCAAAGCCCGGATCTGCGATCCAGTGCAACGAATGGGTGCGCGCGGGCAGATAGCCGCGGGCGATCTTGTGTTCACCCTGGGCGCCGGCCTCGACCCGCGCCAGCCCGTGCTCGATGGCAAAATCCATGGCACGATAATAACAGCATTCGAAATGCAGGCAGGGATGATCTTCGACACAACCCCAGTAGCGGCCAAAAAGCGCTTGCCGCCCGATGAAGTTGAGCGCCCCCGCCACCGGCCGCCCGCCACGAAAGGCCATCACCAGCGCCACGTCGTCGCGCATGTCCGCATGGACCCGCTCGAAGAAATCGCGTGTCAGATACGGCATGCCCCATTTGCGCGCCCCGGTGTCCTGGTAGAAGGTCCAGAACGCATCCCAGTGCGCGGGTTCGATCGCGTCGCCGGTGAAGGTATGAACCTCGCCGCCGAAGGCGCCGGCGCGGGCGCGTTCCTTGCGGATCATCTTGCGCTTGCGCGCGTTGAGCGCGGCGAGGAAGGCATCGAAATCGGCGTAGCCCCGGTTGTGCCAGTGGTATTGCTGCGTGACCCGGTGCATCAGGTCGAGGGCGGTCGCCGATTGCGCCTCGTCCTCGGTGCAAAAGGTGACGTGCAGCGACGACAGCCCGTTTTCCGCCGCCAGTTGCCGTGCGCCCTGCACCAGCGCGGCGCGCCCGGCCTCGGTATGCCCCGGCCGGGTCAGCAGCCGCCGCCCGGCGGCGGGGGTAAAGGGCACCGCGATTTGCAGTTTCGGGTAGTAGCGGCCGCCGGCGCGTTCATAGGCGTGCGCCCAGTTATGGTCGAAGATGTATTCGCCCTGACTGTGACCCTTGGCGTATAGAGGGGCGCAGGCAATGACCTGGCCGCCCTGGTGCGCGGTCAGGTAGCTCGGCTGCCAGCCGGTGCCCGCCCCGACCGAGCCGCTATCCTCAAGCGCGCGCAGGAACCGGTAGGTGGTGAACGGGTCGATGGGGCGGCCGCCATCCGCGGCCTCGGGGCAGGCGCAGGCATCCCAATCGCCCGGCGTGATGTCCGCCAGCGTGCCATGGGTGCGAATCTCCACTGTCTTGCTCACCGCTTCGGCCTTTTCCGTGATGGTGGTGCCCATGCGAAGAAACTGGTCTCCAGCGAAGCGTGTTCAAGACGGTATCGGCGGAAGGTAGCCCTCGAAGGTGATGTTGTGGGCCACCTTGCGCGCCTCGGCCTCCTGCCTCGGGGTGCGGATCGTCCAGCACAGGATCGCCGCACCGCGGTTGGTCAGATCGCTCACGCGCGGGCGGTTGAGGTCACGCGCCTCGTGGCTGATGAAGCTGGCGCCGACATGATTGAAATCGGGAATCGCGCGCAGCCGCTCCAGCGTGCCGGCGGGCAGCAGCGGCCAGTCCTCGGGCGTGAAGGAACAGGTCGTCAGGCCGCGCGGCAGGTCGGGGGCCAGCGCAGCCATCCTGAGCATGGATTGCGGGTTGAACGACATCACCGCCGCCGGCCCCTCGTAGCCCGAAAGCGCCGTTGCGGCGGCCTGTTCCAGCCGGCCCAGGTTGCCGCCCATGGCGCCGTCCTGATCCTTGATCTCGATCAGCAGCGGCACCCGCCCGGCGACCAGGTCAAGCACCTCGGGCAGGGTGCGCACGGTGTCGCGCCCGCCCTTGAGCGGGATGCGCGCCAGTTCGGTGGCGCTGCGTTTGCGGATCGGCCCGCCTTCGATGGTCAGGCGCCCAAGGTCGTAGTCGTGGAACACCATCGCCTGCCCGTCCGAGGACAGTTGCAGATCGATCTCGATGCCGTAGCCGGCGTCGATGGCGGCGCGGATGGCGCTGAGCGAGTTCTCGGGCCGCCCCGCGTCGATATCGTGCAGGGCGCGGTGTGCGATCGGGGCCTTCAGAAAGGCGTCGGGAAGTGTCGTCATGCGATCTGGAACAACCCGTCTATTTCCACCGCCACGCCCATCGGCAGCGACGGCGCCGAAACCGCGGCGCGCGCGTGACGACCGGCTTCGCCCAGGGCCTCGACCATGAAATCCGAAGCACCGTTGATGACTTGCGGCTGCTCGGTGAATTCGGGGGTGGAATTGACGAACCCGGTCAGCTTGACCACCCGCCGAAGCCGATCGAGGTCGCCGCCGCAGGCCACCTTGAGTTGCGCCAGCAGGGCGATGGCGCAGGCACGCGCGGCGCCGGCGCCTTCCGCGGTCGTCATGCCGTCACCCAGCTTGCCGGTGATCAACCCGTCCGCGTCGCTGGCGATCTGGCCCGAGATGTGCACCATGTCGCCCACCTGCACGAACGGCACGTAATTTGCGGCGGGCGCGGGCGCGTCGGGCAGCGTGACGCCCATGTCGGCAAGGCGTTTCTCGATGGCGCTGGTCATGGCATCCTCCGGCTGGTTGCATCGCGCGGACGCTAACCGGAATCGCCCCGGTTGGAAAACGAAAACCGCGTGCCGGCGTCATTCGCGAAAGGCGCGGCTGAAGTAGTCAGCCAGCGGCTTGACGAGGTAGGCAAGCGGGGTGCGATCGGCGGTGCGGATGAAGGTTTCCACAGGCATGCCGGGGATCAGCACCGCGCCGTCGGGAAGCTTGGCCTGTTCGCCCTGGGCCATGACGATGCGGGCACGGTAATAGGCCCGGCCGGTGCGCTCGTCCTCAAACGTGTCGGCTGATATCTGCGAGACGCGGCCGACCAGTTCCGGGGTGTTGCGCCGGTCGAGCGCGGTAAAGCGCAGCAGCACCCGCTGGCCGGGAAAAACGCGGTCGATGTCGGTCGGGGCGATGCGAGCGCGGATGATCAGCGGCCGGTTCTGCCGCCGTGCGGCGCGCAGTTCCGAAAGGCCGGCGTCTATATTCCTGTCGCGCATCGGGGTGTGCCCAATCCTGCACTTGTCGCTGACTTCCCTTAGAGCATGCCCGGCCGCCGCGGTCACCGTCCAGGTTGCGCAAATTGTCGCCAAACTGCCACAGCCCCGCGACAAGTCGTGCAGCCGCTCTGGGTTCAACCGGGTTACGATTTAGGTTAGGGGGATAGTCACGCATCGCGCACAGGTCCGAATTTCGTATGTTCTCTTTGCCCCGCCCCCGATTCAGCCGATTCGCTTTACTCGCGGCGGCGCTCGCCGTGGCCGGCTGCACGCCGCACGATGGCGCAGTGACGCGCGACGGGTTCTTCGACCCCTACGAAGAGAACAACCGCGCAACGCACCGGTTCAACCGGGCGCTCGACCGGGCGCTGGTACGACCGGCAAGCGGTGCCTACGGCGGGGCCGTGCCGACGGGGCTGCGCGACAATGTCAGCAATTTCGCGCAAAATCTCTCGACCCCGGGGATGGCGGTGAACCACCTGTTGCAGGGCGACCTGCGCGGCAGCGGCATCAACCTTTACCGGTTCGTCATCAACAGCACCTTCGGGATCGGCGGCATCATCGACGCGGCCGGCGCATTCGGGGTGACCGCCGAGGAAACCGATTTCGGCGAGACGCTGCATGTCTGGGGCGCACCCGAGGGCGCCTACCTGGAACTGCCGGTTCTCGGCCCCTCGACCGAACGCGACGCGGTGGGCAAGCTGGTGGATCTGTTCACCAACCCGCTATCCTACACCCTTCCCAGCCCCGAACGACATTACGCCCGAGCTGCCCGCGTGGCCAAACGCCTGGGCGACCGGGGCCGATACGGCGACACGGTCGATTCGATCCTGTATGACAGCGCCGATAGCTATGCGCAGGCGCGGATGATATACTTGCAGTCCCGCCGGTTCGAACTGGGCGGTGACATGGATGCCCTTTACACAGACCCTTACAGCACCGATGGCGGGACCGCCGGTGCAGACTCAGACGAGGCCCCCTATGCCGATCCCTACGCCGATCCTTATGCCGAGTAACCACAGCCGCCGCGCCATCCTTGGGCTGGCCGCCGGGGTCGCCGCGATGGTGGCGCTGCCCGGGCCGGCACGGGCGCTTGATACGCAGCGCGCCAAGGTGCTGGTCGACAAGGTGGTGGCCGATATCAACGCGGTCATTTCCTCCGGCCGGTCCGAAACCCAGATGTATCGCGATTTCGAGCGCATCTTTGAACGCTACGCCGATGTGCCGACCATCGCGCGGTACGCGCTTGGGGTCGACGCGCGGCGCGCCTCGGCGGCGCAATTGCGTGAATTTACCGAAGTGTTCAAACGCTACATATCGGTGAAATACGGCCGCCGGTTCCGCGAATTCATCGGCGGCAAGATCGTGGTGAACGAGGCCCGCAAGATCAAGAGCTTCTACGAGGTCAGGACAACCGCCCACCTGCGTGGTGAGGCGCCCTTTGCCGTCACTTTCCTGGTCTCGGACCGCAGCGGCGCCGACAAGTTTTTCAACATGTTCATCGAAGGCGTGAACATGCTGCTGACCGAACGGAGCGAAATCGGCGCCATGCTGGACGCGCGCGGCCGCGATATCGACCGGATGATCGCGGATCTGCGCAAGATCGGCTGATCTCCGCGCGCGGCGGATCGCCTCAACCGCCGCCCAGCAAGCCGCGCAACAGCTGCTCGATCGGGTTCCGGGGCCGCGCAGCGCCGGGCGCCTGCGGTGCATCGACCGGCTTCACGGGGTCCGGCGCGCGCATCGGCAGTGGGCGCGGTGCGTCGCCTTCGTGCACACCGGCCATCACCTCGTGCCAGATCTCGGCCGGCAGCCCCCCACCGGTGACTCCGCTCAGCGGCGTATTGTCGTCATAGCCCATCCACACCCCGGCGACGTAATCGGCGGTAAAGCCGATGAACCAGGCATCGCGCGCCGCCTGCGTGGTGCCGGTCTTGCCGGCCGCCTGCCAGCCGTCGAGCGCCGCGCGGCGGCCGGTGCCCTGGGCGACGACGCGGTGCATCATCCATGCCAGTTGCTCGGCGGCGTCGCGGCGAATCACCCGTTCCTCGATTCCGCCGGTCGCGGTCATAAGCGGCTCGTCCTCGCCCAGCATGGTCAGGCTTTGCAGCCCGTAGGGCGTGACGGCACTGCCGCCGTTGAGGATGCCGGCATAGGCGCCCGTCATCTCGATCAGGGTCGATTCGGACGCACCGAGCGCGAGCGCCGGGCCAAGGGCCAGGTCCGACTCGATGCCGAAATCGGCAGCGATGCGACGCACCCGCTCCAGCCCGACGCTCTGCGCGATCTTGACCGCCGGCACGTTGAGCGAACTGCGCAGCGCCTCGGCCAGGGTGACGGTGCCGTGATACTTGCGGTCGTAGTTCTGTGGCGACCACGGCCCCGAGCCCGGCACGTCGATGGTAAGCGGCGCGTCCTCGACGGTATCCAGCGGCGAATAGCCCAGTTCCAGCGCCGCGGCATAGACGAACGGCTTGAACGCCGAACCGGTCTGCCGCAGCGCCTGGGTGGCGCGGTTGAAGGCCCCGATTGCACGGGTGTCGCGCCCGCCGACCATGGCACGCACCGCGCCGTCGGCTGACATCACCACCACCGCCGCCTGCGCCTTCGATCCGTCGCGCACCTCGTCCTCGAACACGCGGGTAAGGCCCTCTTCGGCGGCGGTCTGGATGCGCTGGTCCAGCGTGGTGCGGATGATCACGTCATCGCTGGTGTTGCGGGTAAAGAAATCAGGCCCCGAGGACATGACCCAGTCGGCGAAGTAACCGCCGGCGCGGGATTCTGCCGCCTCGGACAGAGCAGCGGGATTGTCGAGGGCACGCTGCGCCGCGTTGTCCGACAGGTAGCCCTGTTCGTGCATCAGCCCGATCACCACCGAGGCGCGGTTGCGCGAACGTTCCAGATTGTTGGTCGGCGCCAGCGTTGTGGGCGCGGTCAGCAGGCCGGCCAGCATGGCGCCCTCGGTCGGGGTCAGTTGGGCCGCGGACTTGCCGAAGAAACGTTGCGCCGCCGCCTCGGCCCCGTAGGCGCCGCCGCCCATGTAGGCGCGGTTGAGGTAGACCGTCAGGATATCGTCCTTGGAATACTTGGCCTCCATCGCCAGCGCGAAGATCGCCTCCTTGGCCTTGCGCCAGAGGGTCGATTGGCGGCAATCGGCCTCGTAGGCGGCCTCGTTTTCCCATTCGGCCGGGTCGTACTGCACGCCCAGGCACAGCAGCTTGGCCGTCTGCTGCGTGATCGTCGATCCGCCGTTGCCCGACAGCGGGCCGCGCCCCTCGCTCAGATTGATGCGGATCGCCCCGGCAATGCCGATCGGATCAACGCCGATATGGCGGTAGAAACGCTTGTCCTCGGTGGCCACGACCGCGTTTTTCAGGTGCGGCGACACGGTATCGGCGGTGACAACGCCACCGAACTGATCGCCGCGCCAGGCGAACACCGCGCCGTCGCGATCGAGCATGGTGACCGAGCCGCTGGCACGCCCGTCAAGAAGATCCCCCACCGGCGGCAGCGTGGCATAGACATAGGCGGTGGCTAGCCCGACGATCAGCGCCATGACCAGCCCGATACGCCAGATGAACGCCCAGATCACCCGCCAGACCAGCCGCACCAGGCCCAGTACCGCCGCCACGACAGGGTTGCGCCGCTTGCGGGTCTTGCGCCGGGGCGCGCCCTTGCGGGGTTTGCGTGGCGCCGCCTTGCGCCCGCCATGGCGTTTGTCGGCCACGAGGCGAGGAGTCTTTCGTCCTGAATTCTTCATTCGCTGCGCTGCCCGGACCTTGTTTTTGCGCATCATACGCGCCGTGGCGGGAAATGTTGACCCTGTGCTTGGCTCTTCCCGAATATAATTACTGCACAAAATTTAGGCGTATAGCACATAGTGACTAATACTTGTGCGGCATGCTGCCATTTCCGGGCAGGATTGCGCGCCCAACCCTTTCGCGGCAGGGGCATCGGCGGCTTTGCTGCAGGTGCAAACAGGCGGGCTGCCCCGTCGCAAGCCATGAAGGGGACCAAGGTGAAACTAGTCATAGCGACGATCAAGCCGTTCAAGCTGGAGGAGGTCCGCGAGGCGCTGACCGATATCGGCGTGCGCGGCATGATGGTGACCGAGATCAAGGGCTTCGGCGCTCAGTCCGGCCACACCGAAATCTATCGCGGCGCCGAATACGCCGTGAATTTCGTACCCAAGATCAAGCTCGAAATCGCGGTCAGCGATTCGATGGCCGACCAGGTGGCAGAGGCGATCACCAGCGCCGCCCGCACCGGCAAGATCGGCGACGGCAAGATCTTTGTTCTGGATCTGGCACAGGCCATGCGCGTGCGCACCGGCGAGAGCGGCGAAGATGCGCTGTGATCGCCGATGCCCCGCACGCAAGCGTGAAATCACTTACTCGAAAGGACAAGAGTACATGAAACCCATCGTGAAATCCGGGCTGGTGGCCGCGGCCGTCCTGATGCCGGGTCTGGCCCAGGCGCAAGATGCCGCGCCGACCGCCGTGCCGACCGATTCGGTCTTTATCTTCAACACGCTGCTGTTCCTGATCGGCGGCTTCCTGGTGTTCTGGATGGCGGCGGGATTCGCCATGCTCGAGGCCGGCCTGGTGCGTTCCAAGAACGTTGTGATGCAGTTGACCAAGAATATCGGGCTCTTCTCGGTCGCGGCGATCATGTACTACGTGATCGGCTACGTCCTGATGTATCCCGGCGACGGCTGGATGGTGCCGGCGTGGTTGGGCGCGCTGGGCGTCGCGATACTTGAGCCGGTGGGCGTGACCGCGGCCAATGCCGACGCCTACGACTATGCCTCGACCGGGTCGGACTACTTCTTCCAGCTCATGTTCGTGGCCACCACCGCCTCGATCGTGTCGGGCACCGTGGCCGAGCGGATCAAGCTCTGGCCGTTCCTGGCGTTCGTGGTGGTGCTGACGGCGCTGATCTACCCGATCCAGGCCAGTTGGAGCTGGGGCGGCGGTTACCTGTCGGAAATCGGCTTTTCCGATTTCGCCGGCTCGACCATCGTGCATTCGGTCGGGGGCTGGGCGGCGCTCACC
>NZ_JAGXFK010000025.1 GCF_024637375.1 Sediminimonas sp.
CGCCGGCCGAGGCATCCAGCAACCTGGCGCGCTATGACGGCGTGCGCTTTGGCCACCGCGCGACGCTGGAGGCGGGCGACGGCATCACCGAGATGTACGAGAAGACCCGCGCCGAAGGTTTTGGCGCCGAGGTCCAGCGCCGCGTGATGGTGGGCACCTATGTGCTGTCGGCGGGGTTCTACGATGCCTACTACAACCGCGCCCGCAAGGTACGCACACTGATCAAGCGCGACTTCGACGAGGCCTTTGCCGCCGGGGTCGACGCGATCCTGACGCCGACGACGCCCTCGGCGGCGTTCGGGCTGGGCGAGATGATCGATGCCGACCCGGTGCAGATGTATCTCAACGACGTGTTCACGGTGACGGTGAACCTGGCCGGCCTGCCCGGTATCAGCGTGCCCGCCGGGCTTGATGGGCAGGGCTTGCCGCTGGGCCTGCAACTGATCGGGCGGCCCTGGGAAGAGGGCGATCTGCTGAATACCGCCCATGTGCTGGAACGCGCGGCGGGATTCGTGGAAAAACCCGCGCGATGGTGGTAAGACGCGGGTAAAACCACGATCAGGCAGGATCAGGACAGATGCGGTATCTCATTTCAGGCGCGGCCATCCTGGCGGCGCTGGGGCTTGCGGGCTGTTCGCCGCGCGTGCCCGACAGCGCTGCCGGGGTGGGTTTTGGCGATTACGACACCTATGCCGAGCAGCAGGCAGCACGCAAGGCGCGCGAGGCGCAGTTGAGCGGCCAGCAGCCGCAGCAGCCCGGCGCGGCGGCGGGGGGCGCCCCGCTTTCGGCGACGGGCGAGGCGATGGCGCCGCGCCCGCAACAGCAGGCGCAGGCCGACGCGCAGACGACACCGCAGGTCGCGCAGGCGCCGCTGGACGACGATGCCGACCGCATCGCCGCCGATACCGCCGCGGCGCTCAATTCCGACGAAGAGCCGATTCAGGCCGATCCGAGCAATCCGCCGCCCGAGGCGGTCAATGAACTGGGTATTTCCCAGGAGAATGATTTCGAGGGCGTGTCCGACCTGCGCAGCATCGACGACGATGCCGAGCGGATCGCACGCAACCGCGCGCAATACGAAGTGGTGCAGCCCTCGCAACTGCCCGAGCGCGAAGGGGCCGCCGGGCCCAACATCGTGGCCTATGCCCTGCGCACGACAAACCCGGTGGGCGAGCCGCTCTACCGGCGACTGTCGCTTTTCGACCCCCAGGGTCGGATGGAGCGCAATTGCGCCAAGTATCCATCGGCGGACCAGGCGCAGATCGACTTTCTCAAGCGCGGTGGCCCCGAGCGCGACAGGCTGGGCCTCGACCCTGACGGTGACGGATTTGCCTGCGGCTGGGACCCGACGCCGTTTCGCAGCGTGCGCGGCGGTGACGGCGCCGCCGACTGAGCCGGCGTGCCCGGCGGCAGGGCCGCCGGGGCAGGGGTGCTGCTGGCACCCCTCGGCCAGTCATGGGCCGCGCAGAGGCGGTGTGCGCCCCGACATGGTGGTGTTGCACCATACCGCGATGACCAGCGCCGAGGCGGCGCTGGCGCGGCTTTGCGACCCGCGCGCCGAGGTGTCGGCGCATTACCTGATCGGCGAGCGGGGCCATGTCTGGCAGATGGTCGCCGAGCCGCGCCGCGCCTGGCACGCGGGCACGGGCCGCTGGGGCGCGGTACGCGATGTCAACTCGGCCTCGATCGGGGTCGAGCTTGCCAACTGCGGCGATCATCCGTTCCCCGAGCCGCAGATGCGCGCGCTGGAGGCGCTGCTGGCGGCGGTCATGGACCGGTGGCGCATCCGGCCCGAGCGCGTCATCGCCCATTCCGACATGGCGCCGACGCGCAAATCGGACCCCGGCGCGCGGTTCGACTGGCGGCGGCTGGCGCGGGTGGGGCTTTCGGTCTGGCCCGATGGTGCGCCGGGTGCCGTCGCGCCGCCCGACGTGGCGCGCTTTCGGGCGCTGGCGTCGCGTATCGGCTATGACCCCGACGCGCCCGACATGGCGGTTCTGGCGGCGCTGCGACTGCGCTTTCGCCCCTGGGGGTGCGGGCCGCTTACGGCAGCCGACATGGGCGTGGCCGCCGACCTTGCGCGGCGCTTTCCCGTTGACCGGGGCGACACGCCTGCTTAGGTGTACGTCGCGCGGAGGGCCGGATGGCCGCGGCGCGGCTTGTCCGCGTCGAGGAAAGTCCGGACTCCACAAGACAACGGTGCCGGGTAACGCCCGGCCGGGGCAACCCGAGGGAAAGCGCCACAGAAAACAGACCGCCCGGCCATAGCGGCCGAGTAAGGGTGAAACGGTGGGGTAAGAGCCCACCGGGGGGCTGGTAACAGCGCCCGCATGGCAAGCCCCACCGGGAGCAATGCCGAATAGGGGCCCCGCGCGGGGTTGATCGGGCGCAAGCGCCGATATCACCGCAGGGCGCGTCTTGGCCCGGGGGCCCGGGTTGGCAGCTTGAGGCGTGCGGGCAACCGTGCGTCCAGAGGAATGGTCATCCACCGTGCTTGCCAAGGCGCGGGGACAGAATCCGGCTTACAGGCCCTCCGCGCGCCACTATCGCCGCTTATGCGGTTGACTCGGGCCCCGCCATGGGTAAAAGGCGGGGTTCATCAGGATTTCACGGGCGGCGCGTCTGCCCGGCGCAGGAGAGTACCAATGGCGAAGCCGACGACCATCAAGATCCGTCTGAACTCGACCGCGGGCACGGGCCATTTCTACGTGACCAAGAAGAACGCCCGCACCATGACCGAGAAGATGACCGTGCGCAAATACGACCCTGTCGTGCGCAAGCACGTCGAATACAAGGAAGGCAAGATCAAGTAAGCGATCTTGTCTCGACGGTTGAGCATGGGGCCACGCCGGCGCGCGTGGCCTTTTTCATGCCCGGCCGCCTGAAAATGAGTTGCAGGATCAGGTCATGCCGAAGGAAGGGCACTACGTGAATCGTACCGGGTGGCTGAGAGCTTCGGTTCTTGGCGCCAATGACGGGATCGTGTCCACTGCCAGCCTGCTGGTGGGGGTGATCGCGGCGGGGATGGACCATGCCAACGTGGTGCTGACCGGGCTGGCCGGCCTGACGGCGGGGGCGTTTTCGATGGCGGCGGGGGAGTATGTGTCGGTTTCGGCGCAATCCGATACCGAGGCCGCCGACCTTGAGCGTGAGCGCCGCGCGCTGCGCGAAGATCCCGATTACGAGCTGGACGAATTGACGGCGCATTTTGCCGACAACGGCGTGCAGGACAATCTGGCGCGGCAGGTCGCCGAGCAGATGACCGAGCATGATGCGCTGGCCGCGCATGCGCGCTCGGAGCTGGGCCTGTGGGAGGACGGCGCGGCGAACCCGTTGCAGGCGGCGTGGACATCCGCCGTCAGCTTTGCCGTGGGGGCGGGATTGCCCCTGCTGGGGGTGCTGGTGATGCCGGGCGCCTCGGTGGCCATGAGCCTGGCCGTGGTGGCGACGGTGACCCTGATGGCGCTGATGGCGCTGGGCGCGGTGGGTGCGCATATGGGGGGCGCACCGATCGGGCCGGGGGTGCTGCGGGTGCTGTTCTGGGGATCGGTGGCGATGGCCGTGACCGCCGCTGTCGGGCGCCTGTTCGGGGTGACGATGGCCTGAGGGCGCTGGTGGGGCAGGCGCCCCACGCGCCACTGGCCAACCCTGGGCGAGCGGTCCCTCAGCGGGTCGCCCAACGACCGCAACAGGCCATACGCTGCCAGTACCTCGTTGACCCGATGCAGGCACGCCCCTCGCCCATGAAAACGGGCCGGTCGCATCGCGCCGGCCCGTTTCCTTGCCTTGCTGATCGCAACCGTTATTCCTGCTGTCCCATGAACATCAGCAGGAACTGGAACATGTTGAGGAAGTCCAGGTAGAGGCTCAGCGCGCCATGGATGGCGGATTTGTCCAGCCATTCCTGGTCGCCGTGCGCCGCGTGCTGGACGTACTGGCTCTTGATGTTCTGGGTGTCATAGGCGGTCAGGCCGGCAAAGATCAGAACCCCGAGCGCCGAGATCGCGAACATGATCGCGGGGCTGCCGAGAAAGATGTTGACGATCATCGCCACCAGCAGGCCGATCACGCCCATGATCAGGAACGACCCCCAGCCCGAGATGTCCTTCTTGGTGGTGTAGCCCCACAGCGACAGCCCGGCGAAGGCGATCGCCGTCACCAGGAAGGTCTGCACAATCGAGAAGGACGTGTAGAAGATGAAGATCGAGCTGAGCGACACCCCGATCAGGGTGGCGAAGACGAAGAAGAACAGCTGCGCCGCCTGCGCCGAGGCACGTTGCATCACCGCGCCGAAGCCGAAGATCATCAGCAGCGGGGCGAACATGATCACCCATTTCAGCGGCGTGGTGTAGATCAGCGCGCCGAACCCGGTCAGCAACTGGCCGTTGGCCATCTGGCCGGCAGCCGCGGCCTCGTTGGTCGTGGTGGCAAGGCCGGAAATCGCCCACGCCGCCAGCGCGGTGATGAGCATGCCGCCGGACATGGTCGCGTAGACCTTGTTCATGTGGGCGCGAAGCCCCGCGTCAATCTGGGCGGCGCTTCTGCCGGCCGCCGTCCGGATCGTGTTGAAATCAGCCATTCATGCCTCCGATGATGAACCTTTGATGTCCCTGGGGACTCTCGAGTTGAATATCGTGCACGGCATGCATGTTTTCAAGGCTTTCCGGTGGCGTGGCCGCAGTTTTTGCCTCAGCGCAGCCAGTAGTGCGGCACGTCCCAGATGGGGCGGCGCGCCTCGGACCGGGCGGCGTCGCGGGTCAGGCCGATATCGCGCAGGGTGCGGTCGTCCAGCCGGGCAAGCGCGCGGCGCTGGGCCCGCACGGCCAGCATGCTGCGCACGCGGGCCAGAGGGCCGGGCCGATGCGCCGTGGTACAGGTGGTTTCGCGGCGGGCGGAGGACAGGGTCGTCATGGCGGAAGCTTTCTAATATGTGATGTATATGCGAAGACGCATCATGTATGGTGATGTATATAGGGATTGCGCCATATCTTTAAAATGAATATTTAACAGCGAAAACATCAAGAATGGTGATGAGATGAGGAATCTTGACGTCACGACCCTGCGCTCGTTCATTGCGGTGGCCGATACCGGCGGCGTGACCCGCGCGGCGGGGCAGCTCAACCTGACGCAATCGGCGGTCTCGATGCAGGTCAAGCGGCTTGAGGACATACTGGGCCAGACCCTGCTGGAGCGGGCCAATCGCAGCGTGGCGCTGACCGCGTCGGGGCGGCAGCTCCTGGGGTATGCGCGGCGGATTGTGGAAACCAACGACGACGCGATTTCGCGCCTGACGGACCAGGTGTTCGAAGGGGAAATCGTGCTGGGCGTGCCGCATGACGTGATCTATCCGGTAATCCCCTACGTGCTGAAGCGGTTCCATGCGCAGTATCCACGGATGAAGGTCAACCTTCAGTCGTCCTACACGAACGCGCTGAAACGGCAGTATGCGCGCGGCGAGATCAACGTGATCCTGACCACCGAGGCAGGCGTGGATGCGGGCGGCGAGACGCTGGCCGAGGTGCCGCAGCGCTGGATCGGGGCGCCGGGCGGCAGCGCGTGGAAGGGGCGGCCGCTGCGGCTGGCCTATTGCCGTTATTGCAAGTTCCGCGATGGTGTTATCGCGCGGCTGGACGAGGCGGGAATCGAATGGGAAATGGCAGTGGATTCGGATTCCGACCGCACCATCGAGGCCACGGTCAGTGCCGACCTGGCGCTTACCTCGATGCTGGAGGGGCACGCGCCGCCGCACCTGGAATGCATCAACAGCGCCGGCGGCCTGCCTGATCTGGGTATGCAGAAGATCAACCTTTACGGCGGGCAAACGCGCGATGAGATCCAGCGCGAGCTGTGCGCGATGATCCGCGAGGGGTTCGCGGCCGGCTGAGGGGCCCCGCCGCGCGTTTCATGCGCGACTGTCCCGAGGATGTCTTTCGAGAGAGGAAACGCCGTGGAACGGGCGCGGATGCGGACACACCGTGCGCGGGGTCAGGGCGTGATCACGACCTTGCCGGTGGCGCGGCGTTCGCGCAGCAGGGTCAGCCCCTCCTCGGTGCGCTCCAGTGGCAGGACGTGGCTGACATGGGGTTTGATAAGGCCCTGCTGGTACCAGTCGAGCAGCGTGCGCAGGCTGTCGGTCAGCACCTCGGGGCGGAATTTCAGGTATCCGCCCCAGTAGAGGCCAAGCACGCTTAGGTTTTTCACCAGCAGGTGATTGGCGGGGATTTGCGGCACCTCGCCGCTGGCGAATCCGATGGGGATCAGCCGCGCCTCGGGTTTGCAGGCGCGGAAGGCGGCCTGCCACTGCGCGCCGCCGACCGGGTCATAGACCACGTCGGCGCCGCCGAGCGCGCGCACCTCGGCGCGGATATCCTGGCTGGTGGCGTCGATCAGGTGATCGGCCCCGGCTTGTGCCGCGACGGTGAGCTTGTCCGCGCCACGCGCGCAGGCGATCACGGTCGCGCCCATCAGCTTGCCTATTTCCACCGCTGTCAGGCCCACGCCGCCCGCCGCGCCCAGCACCAGCAGCGTCTCGCCCGGTTGCAGGCGCGCGCGGTGGTCCAGCGCCACATGGCTGGTGCCATAGGCGATCTGGAAGGCGGCGGCGTGCTCTGCGGGCATGTCATCGGGCAGGGGCACGGCGCGGGCGGCGTCAAAGCAGCCCCATTCGGCCAGCCCGCCCTGGCCGCCAAAGACGGCGACGCGGGTGCCCGGCGCGGGGCCATCCACGCCGGGGCCGAGGGTGTCGACGGTGCCGGCCACTTCCATCCCCAGGGTGAAGGGTGGCTCGGGCGTGTCCTGGTACTGGCCCTTGAGCATCAGAAGATCGGCGAAGTTGAGCCCGCAGGCCGCGATCCGAACCCGGATCTGGCCGGGCCCCGGGTCGGGGCGGTCGATCTGCATCAGCGCCCCGGGGGCGCCGCTGCCGGGAATGTGGAATGCGCGCATGAATCGAGGCTCCTCTCATGGGCGGGGCGGGCGCAGTTAGGGCGCAGACGCGGCCGGTGTCAAACCGGGCAGGCGGCGGCGGCTGTTCGATCTGACCTGGCCCCTGTCGAGCGCGGCTTGAGCCCGCGTCCGGCGCGCGCTAGGCATGCCCCGGCCTGACGGACGGGAGCGGGACGGATGCACATGACACGGGCGGATGCGGGCGAGTTGATGCGGGTGGCCGACGCCATGGCCGATGCGGCGCGTGCGGCGGTGCTGCCGTGGTTTCGTGCCAGCGGGCTGACAGCAGACAACAAGTTCGATGCCGGGTTCGACCCGGTGACCGAAGCCGACCGCGCCGCCGAGCGCGCCATGCGCGCGGTGCTGGCGCGGCGGCGCCCCGACGACGCGGTGATCGGCGAGGAATACGGCCCCAGCCCCGGCACCAGCGGCCTGACATGGGTGCTGGACCCGATCGACGGCACGCGCGGATTCCTGTCGGGCACGCCCACATGGGGGGTGCTTATCGCCGTGAGCGATGCGTCGGGGCCGATCTACGGCGTCATCGACCAACCCTATATCGGCGAGCGGTTCCGGGGGGGCCTGGGCGTGGCGGCGATGGACGGCCCGCAGGGCGCGCGTGCCTTGTCGGTACTGGGCGCGCGCCCGCTGGAGCAGGCGATCGTGTTCACCACGTTCCCCGAACTGGGCACGCCCGCCGAGGCCGCGGCCTTTGCCGAAGTGGCGCGGCGCGCGCGGCTGACGCGCTACGGCATGGATTGCTATGCCTACGCGATGCTGGCGGTGGGCCAGATCGACCTGGTGATCGAGGCGGGGCTTTCCGACTACGACATCCAGGCGCCGATCGCTGTTATCGAGGCCGCCGGCGGCATCGTGACCGACTGGCGGGGCGGCCCGGCGCATCACGGCGGCAGGGCGGTGGCGGCGGCGGGGCGCGCGCAGCATGACGCGGCGCTTGAGGTGCTGGCCAAGGTCGCCCCCTGAGGTCTGCGGCCCGGGGCGCGCCGGGCATGGCGCTCAGCTTTCGCGGCGCAGCCACTCCATCACCGCGGGGCGCACCGATTGGTCGCCGCTGGCCATGGCGGTTTCGATCACCTCGTTCAGCTTGCCGACGTCGATGCGGCGCAGCATGTGCTTGACCGGTCCGATCGAGGCGGGGCGCATCGAGAGGCTGCGCATGCCGATGGCGGCAAGGCAGGCGGCCTCGACGGGGCGGCC
>NZ_JAGXFK010000004.1 GCF_024637375.1 Sediminimonas sp.
ACCGGCAGGCGAATCGTTCGGCTTTGATTGACTAGGGCACGCTCAATAGACTGCCGGATCCACCAGGTGGCATAGGTGGAAAACTTGTAGCCGCGGCGATATTCGAACTTGTCCACGGCCTTCATCAGGCCGATGTTGCCCTCCTGGATCAGGTCAAGGAATTGCAGGCCGCGGTTGGTGTATTTCTTGGCGATCGAGATCACCAGCCGCAGGTTTGCCTCGACCATCTCCTTCTTGGCCTGGCGCGCCTCCTTTTCGCCCTTCTGGACCTGCTGGACGATGCGGCGGAATTCCGAGATGTCGAGACCGACATACTGCCCCACCTGGGCCATGTCGGCGCGCAGCGTCTCGGCTTTTTCGCTGGAGCGCTCGATGAACGCCTTCCAGCCGCGACCGGACTTTTCGGCCATCCGATCCAGCCAGTTCGGGTCCAGCTCGTAGCCGCGATACTCGTCGATGAACTCGCGGCGGTTGATGCGCGCCTGGTCGGCCAGCTTCACCATCGCCGAATCTATCTGCATGATGCGGCGGTTGATGCCGTAAAGCTGGTCGATCAACGCCTCGATGCGGTTATTGTGCAGGTGCAGGGAATTGACCAGTTCAACGATCTCGGCGCGCAGTTTCTGGTACTCGGCTTCGCGCGTTTCGGAAAACGAAGCGTCCTCGTTCAGCGTGGCCGAGATGCGGCTGTCCTGCATTTCGGACAGGCGTGCGAAATCTTCGGCGATGCGGTCGAGAATCTCCAGGACACGGGGCTTGAGCGCGGCTTCCATCGCCGCCAGGCTCATGTTGGCCTGCTCTTCCTCCTCGTCGGAATCGTCTTCCTTGGCGATCGGGTTGCCGTCGGCGTCGTATTCGGGCTGTTTTTCGGCCTCGTCCTGGCGCGGCGGCGTGGCGACATCGGAGGTGGCCACGGGCGGGTCGACGGGGGCGGCCTCGATATCCTCGCCCAGTTGCGTGCCGAACGTGGCGTCGAGGTCGATCACGTCGCGCAGCAGGATGTCCTCGGTCAAAAGCTCGTCGCGCCATATCGTGATCGCCTGGAATGTCAGCGGGCTTTCGCAAAGCCCCGCGATCATGGTGTTGCGGCCGGCCTCGATGCGCTTGGCGATGGCAATTTCGCCCTCGCGGGACAGAAGCTCGACGCTGCCCATCTCGCGCAGATACATGCGCACCGGGTCGTCGGTCCGGTCCATCTTGTCCGAGCCGCTCGACGACACCGCGACATCGCGGTTCGACGAGGTCTCGACCACGGCGGTGGACTTCGATTCCTCCTCCTCGGCCTCCTCGTCCTCGATGATGTTGATGCCCATTTCCGAGAGCATCGACATCACGTCCTCGATCTGCTCGGAAGACACCTGCTCGGGGGGCAATACCTTGTTGAGCTGGTCGTAGGTGATGAACCCCTTCTCACGCGCCTCCGCGATCATTTTCTTGACGGCGTTCTGGCTCATGTCCAGCGAGACCTCGGCATCGGAGATGTCCGTCTGCGTGTTCTCGGTGTCTTTTGCGGCCATGTAATGCTCCTGCACGGGTGGCTGTCGGATACTCCGGGCGATTCGTGATTCGAATCAATAACGCGCGCAACCGATTCGCACACGCTCTTAGCCCGATTTGTTTACCGATTCTCCAGCGAAATCTCTAGCGGCGAGGTTTCGTTGGGTCGATCTGGCTAAGCAGCGTATCGAGAGCGCTGCGTTCGCTACGATTGATTCGTGCCCCGTTGGGGCCGGTGTCATACTCGGTGCGGTCCTCCTGCTGGCTGCGCAGCGCGCGGTTGCGCGTCTCGGCGGCCTGGTGCAGCCGCCAGGTCAGCGCCTCGTCGGCAAGGCCCGACACGTCCTCCTGGGCCTCGGCCACCTCGGCATCCAGCCCGCGCAGCGCGTCGATCTTGGCCAGTTCTTCGGCCACGGTCATGCGCGCCTTTTCGGCATCGCCGGGGTGGCGCACCGGTGGGCTGATGGCGACATGGGGCAGCGACAGTATCTTTTCAAGCGCCCCCTCGCCCAACTCCTGCACGATGATGGCGCGCAGGGCGTCGGCGCTGGCCGCGCCGGCGTGGTCCAGCAACAGATCACGCAGCGCGGCATGGTCGGGGGCGTGACAGTCCATGCGCTCCAGTTGCGGCTCGAACTCGGCAATCACCTCGGGCGTGCAGACCAGCGCGGCCAGGATGACCGCCTCGCGCAATTGTTCCTGCGCGGGGGCGTCGGCCGACACCAGAAGCGAGGATTTGGTCCCCGGCATCGGCGTCGTCGGGGCGGCAAGCCACGGGGTGCGACCGCCGCCCATGCCCCGGTGCCCGGCACCGCCCTGGCGCGCCGCACGACGGGGGTTGAAAAGCTGCCAGCGCTTTTCCTTGATCGCCTCGCCGTAGTGGCGCCTGAGCGAGGGGTCGCTGATCAGGCGCAGCTTGTCACGCAGCGCCTTGTCGAGCGCCGCGCGCCGTTCGGGGCTGTCGAAACGCCGCCCCTCGGTTTCGCGCTGCCAGAGCAGATCGACCGTCGGCATGGCCTGATCCACGAGCGCCTGCATGGCGCGCGCGCCGCCCTCGCGCAGCAGGTCGTCCGGATCCTTGCCCGGTGGCAGCACCGCGAAGCGCAGCGACCGTCCCGACTCCAGCAGCGGCAGCGCCAGGTCAATCAGCCGGTAGGCGGCGCGCAGGCCCGCCGCGTCGCCGTCGAGCGCCACTACCGGCTCGGGCGCGATACGCCACAGCAGTTGCAATTGCGATTCGGTGATCGCGGTGCCCAACGGCGCGACCGCGGCGGCAAACCCCGCCTCGACCAGTGCGATCACATCCATGTAGCCCTCGGCCACGATCAGCGTCTGGCCATTGCCGGCCGCCTCGCGCGCAGGCGCATGGTTGTAGAGCGAGCGGCCCTTGTCGAAAAGCAGCGTCTCGGGGCTGTTGAGATACTTGGCATTGTCGGCCGGGTCCATCGCACGACCGCCAAAGGCGATGCAGCGCCCGCGCCCGTCGCGGATCGGGAACATGATGCGGCCCCGGAAGGTGTCGTAGTGCCGCTCGCCCGATTGCGCGGTCTTGGCCAGCCCGCAATCGAGGATCATGTCCTCGGCCACACCAGCGGTTTTCAGGTGCTCCCACAGGCCCTGCCAGCGGTCGGGCGCGAAGCCGATCTCGAAGCGGTCCTGCGCGCCCTGATCCAGCCCGCGCCGGACCAGGTAGTCGCGCGCCGCCGCGCCGGCCTGGGTCTGCAATTGCAGTCGGAAGTGGCGCACGGCCATTTCCATGACCTCGGCCAACTGGCTGCGCCGGTCGGCCTTTTGCTGCGCCTGCGGGTCGCGCGCGGGCATCGGCATGCCGGCCTCGCGCGCCAGTATCTCGACCGCCTCCATGAATTCGACGTTTTCGGTTTCGCGCACGAAGCTGAACACGTCGCCCTTGGCCTGACAGCCGAAGCAGTAATAGAACCCCTTGCGGTCATCGACGTGGAAGCTGGCCGTCTTTTCCTGGTGAAACGGGCATGGCGCCCACATGTCGCCCTTGGCCTGGTTGGATTTGCGGCTGTCCCAGATCACCTTGCGGCCAACCACCTGTGACAGCGACAGGCGGGTGCGCAACTCGTCAAGGAATCCGGGAGGCAGGCTCATACCTACCAATATAGCCCCCGCGCGCGGGCTTGACCATGGGCCGGTGCGTGCCCCGCCGGGCTCAACCCTCGTAGGCGGTGCAGGCCACCTCGAAGCTTTCGGCAACGCCGGCGCCAAGCTGTTCGGGCGGCACCGAATAGACCCAATCGGCCAATAGCGGCATCGTGTCGGCCAGGCGGTCATCCATGTCCTCGTGCGCCGCGCGCACCGCCCCGATCGCGTCTTGCATGTCCACGCCGTCGGTGCGCTGCGCGACCAGCGCCTCCACCAGCGTCGCCTGCGCCGTGCAGCGGGCGGCACGTTCCGCCGCGCTCTCGGCCGCGGCGGCCCCGGATGCGCCAAGCGCAAGGACCATCCCCAAAATCACCAATCGCATCATCGCAAACACCTGTCTCGTCATGACCGAACCGGCGCCTTGATGTCAGCCAGCCGCGCGCGCTGCAACCCCCTGCATCGCCACGCGCATCTCGTGCATCATTGTCCCCGCCATGGCGCGGAACACCATCACCTGGTAGGCACGCGCACCGATCCGCGTGATCGAGGCCGGCATGTGCGCCAGTTCGCTGCGCGCGCTGTGGCCGCGCTTGAAATGTTCCTTGCGCAGGTCGAGCGGCGTCAACCGCGCCAGCACATCCGCCGCATCGTCGCCGTCAAGGCGCACCACCGCCCAGGCGTCCGACTGATCGACCAGCGCCGCCACTTCGGCCAGCCCCGGGTCGGGCGCAGGCCCCATCAGCATGACGTGGGCGTGATCGAACCACAGCGCCCGGCACCCGGCGCGCCCGGTGGCCCGCCCCGGCCCGGGCCAGGCGATGCCGTGGGCGGCGCGAAACGCCGTGGCCAGCGCCTTGCGTCGCCCGGCGTGCGGGGCGATCGCGGTCATCCGGCCCGCGGCCACTTCGTCGAGCGTCACCGATCCGATCACCAATGGCACAAGGCCGGCGCACGGGGTTTGTTCCTTCAGCTCAATCACGGGCGCGCCCTCCGTCCGGGTCGAAGAATGTCGGCGGCGTCACCTCGCACAGGGTCTCGATACCGCGCAGATGGTCGACCATGCGCACCATGTCGCCGTGGCGCTCGGGGCCATGGGACAGGAACCCCAGCGCGATGGCGTGGCCCAGCGTGGGCGAGAACGCCGCCGAGGTGACATATCCGCGGGCGTTTTCGCGCGTGGCCGCGTCGGCCTCGTCGAACAGGTGCGCGCCGGCGGTCAACTGCTTGATCGCACCCACCGGTTTGAGCCCGACCAGCCGCTCACGCGCCGGGTCGGTCAGGCCGGGGCGCGCGGCGGCTGCCTTGCCGATGCAATCCTTTTTCGGGCTGAGCATCCGTTCCAACCCCAGGTCGAACGCCGTGGTGCGGCCGTGCAGCTCGGCATGGGTCAACAGGCCCTTTTCCAACCGCAGAACGTTGAGCGCCTCCATCCCGTAGGCGCCGCCGCCCATGTCCTCGGCCCGCGCCACCAACTGGCCGAACAGGCTTTCGCCATACCGCACGGGCACGGCCAACTCGTAGGCGTGCTCGCCCGAGAACGAGATGCGGAAAAGCCGCGCATCGACACCGCCCACGCGCACTGGCCCGCAGGCCATGAACGGCCATGCGTCACCGTCGATGGGCGCGTCCAGCACCGTATCGAGCAGCGCGCGCGATTTCGGCCCGGCGACGGCGAACTGCGCCCATTGCTCGGTGACCGAGATCATCGAGAGATCCCAGCCGGGGCACAGGCACTGGTGTACGAATTCCAGGTGCCGCATCACCTGCCCCGCCGCGGCGGTGGTGGTGGTCATCACGTAGTGATCCGCGCCCAGCCGCGCGGTGGTGCCGTCATCCATGACGTGCCCGTCCTCGCGCAGCATCAGCCCGTAACGCACGCGCCCCGCCTTGAGGGTGGAGAATGTGTTGGTATAGACGAAATCGAGAAACCGCCCCGCATCGGCGCCCTGTATGTCGATCTTGCCCAGGGTCGAGACATCGGTGACACCCACCGCCTGGCGCACATGGGCAACCTCGCGGTCGCAGGACTGGCGCCAGTGCGACTCACCCGCGCGCGGAAAAAACGAGGGCCGGAACCACAGCCCCGCCTCTATCATCGGCGCGCCCATGGCCTGCGACGCGGTGTGGCTGGTCGTCAGCCGCCGCGGCGCAAACCCCTGCCCCTGCGCCCCCGCCCCCATCGCCGCGATCGGCACCGGAACATAGGGCGGGCGGAAGGTGGTGGTACCGGTTTCGGCGATGGTGCGCCCGGTGGCGTCGGCCAGCACCGCCAGCGCGTTCACGTTCGAGTTCTTGCCCTGGTCGGGGGCCATGCCCTGGGTCGTATAGCGTTTCATGTGCTCGACGCTGCGGAAATTCTCGCGCGCCGCCAGCGCCACATCCTTGACCGTGACGTCGTTGAGGAAATCCAGCCAGGCACGCCCCTTGCCCGGCACCTGCCACAGCGGCGCGATGCGATAGGGCGCCTCCTCGGCCCGTGGCGGCGCGGGCGCGGCGGGGGCCTTGAGCCCCAGGTCATCGAGCGCGCCGCGCGCTGCCTCGGCACCGGAGCGGAAGCAATCATGGGTCGACATCGCCCCCGCGCAGGCGCCCGCCGTCCACATCCCCGGCACCATCCCGGCACGCGGCACGAAGGCCGCGATGCCGTCGTCCCATTCGGGCCGCCGGCCCATGTGGCAAGCCAGGTGCACGGTGGGGTTCCAGCCGCCCGACACGGCCAGGCAATCGGCCTGGATCTTGTCGCGCCGGCCGGATGCGAAGGCGACCTCGACCGCCTCCAGAGCCTTGCGCCCACGGCTGCCGCAGACGCGCGCCCCGGGGTGGAATGGCACGTCGAGATCACAGCGCGCGTCGGCGCGCGAGTCGATCAGTGCCGCGACGTGCACCCCCGCCGCCAACAGGTCGGACGCGGTGCGATGCGCACCGTCGTTGTTGCCGAACACCACCACGCAACGCCCCGGCGCCACCGCCCAGCGGTTGACATAGGCACGCACGGCACCCGCCATCATGATGCCGGGCCGGTCGTTGCCGGCAAACGCCACCGGCCGCTCCAACGCGCCGGCCGCCAGCACCGTGCGCCGCGCCACGATCCGCCAGAAGCATTCGCGCGGGGCGCCGGGGCGCGCCGCCACATCCGCCGGCAGTCGCTCCAGCGCGCCATAGCTGCCCTGGTCATAGGCGCCGGTGACGGTGGTGCGCGTCATCAGGCGGACATTGTCCATCGCGGCCAGCTCGGCCGCCATTTCCCGCGCCCAGACATGGCCGGGTTTGCCCGCCACCGCCTCGGTTTCGGCGTTGAGCCGCCCGCCGGGGACGCTGTCCTCGTCGGCCACGATCACGTCGGCGCCGGCGCGCGCCGCATCGCGCGCGGCCATCAGGCCGGCCGGGCCGGCCCCGATCACCAGCAGATCGCAATGCGCGTGCGCCTTCTCGTAAATGACGGCGTCATGGGCGCCCGACAGCGCGCCCAGCCCCGCCGCGCGGCGGATGAGCGGCTCATAGACCTTTTCCCAGAAGCCACGCGGCCACATGAAGGTCTTGTAATAGAACCCCGCGCCGAAGAACGGCGCGAACAGGTCGTTGAGGGCCAGCGCGTCCCAGTCCAGCGACGGCCAGGCGTTCTGGCTGCGCGCGGCCACCCCCTCGTGCAGCTCCAGCATGGTGGCGCGCAGGTTGGGCTCCTGCCGCCCGCCGGTGCCTGCCGTGACCAGCGCATTGGGTTCCTCCGATCCGGCGGTCATCACCCCGCGCGGGCGGTGGTACTTGAACGACCGCCCCATCAGCCGCACCCCGTTGGCCAGCAACGCCGAGGCCAGCGTGTCGCCGGCAAACCCCTCGTAGCCGCGCCCGTCGAAGCTGAACCGCAGCGTGCGGTCCCGGTCGATCAATCCGCCCCGCGACAGCCGCATCAGGCCCCCTCCCGCGCGGTCATGGCCAACTCGGCGCCCAGCATCTCGTGGGTGGCAGTGTCACGCGCGACCACCAGCCAGGCGCCGCAGCCGGCCTCGTGCTGCCAAAGCTCGCGCGTCGGGCCGGCGGGGTTGTCGCGGTTGTGCAGGTAGTCGTCCCAAGCTTGCGCGCCCGCCTCGGGCAACGGACGGTCCAGCGCCACCGCCGCGCCCTGGTAGTAGAACTCGCGCCGGTCGCGCGCGCCGCAAATCGGGCAGGTGATCCTCATGCGTTCCCCCTCCGCGATCTTTTGCGCTTCATCTTTCCGGAAATACTCAATGTCCCGTCCTTTTCCACAGGCGTCTCAGTGCAGGTTGTGCTGGCTGCCGGTGCCTTCCTCGTCCATCAGGCCATGCCCGGTGCGAAACCGGTCGAGCCGGAACCGCGCCGCCGCCTCGTGGGGGCGATCGGTGGCCATCAGGTGGGCAAAGCAATGCCCTGACCCCGGCACCGCCTTGAACCCGCCATAGCACCAGCCGCAATTGAGATAGAGCCCCTCGACCGGCGCGCGGTCGATCACGGGTGAGCCGTCGGGGGTCATGTCCATGATCCCGCCCCAACTGCGCAGCACCCGCGCCTTGCCGATCATCGGCATCAGCGTCATGCCCGCCTCCATCACGTGTTCCATCATCGGCATGTTGCCGCGCTGCGCGTAGGAGGCGTGGAAATCCAGGTCACCGCCGAACACCAGCCCGCCCTTGTCGGACTGGCTGATGTAGAAATGTCCCATGCCGAAGCTGACGACGTGGTCGATGCACGGCTTCAGCCCCTCGGTGACGAAGGCCTGCAATATGTGGCTTTCGATCGGCAGGCGCAGCCCGGCCATCGCCGCCACCTGGCTTGAGCGGCCCGCCACCACGACGCCCACCTTTTTCGCCCCGATCGCGCCGCGGCTGGTCTGCACGCCGGTGACGCGGCCGCCGTCGATGTCGATGCCGGTGACCTCGCAGTTCTGGATCAGGTCGACACCGCGCGCGTCGGCCCCGCGGGCATACCCCCAGGCCACCGCGTCGTGGCGCGCCGTGCCGCCGCGCGGGTGATAGAGGCCGCCATAGACAGGGAATCGCGCATTGTCGAAATCAAGGTAGGGCAGAAACGCGCGCACGCCGTCGCGGTCCAGCAGTTCGGCGTCGTCGCCCTGGTTGATCATCGCGTTGCCGCGCCGGGCAAAAGCGTCGCGCTGCCCGTCGGAGTGGAACAGGTTGATCAGCCCGCGCTGCGAATGCATCACGTTGTAGTTCAGCTCCTGCTCCAGCCCCTCCCACAGCTTCAGCGAGTGGCTGTAGAATTCCGAATTGCCGGGCAGGAAATAGTTGCCGCGCACGATGGTGGTGTTGCGGCCCACGTTGCCGCCGCCGAGGTACCCCTTCTCCAGCACCGCGACATTGGTCAGCCCATGCTCGCGCGCTAGGTAATAGGCCGTGGCCAACCCGTGGCCGCCACCGCCGATGATGACCATGTCATAGGCCGGCTTGGGCTCCGGGTCGCGCCAGTGTGGCTGCCAGCCCTTGTTGCCGGTCAATCCTTCCTTCAGAACCCGCAGCCCCGAAAAGCGCATGGATCACCCCCTGTCATTCCCGACAACTCAACCAACTCCGACACGGCATATCAATGGGCAATGACCGTCGCCGCCCGGCTTTTCGACGATTTCGGGGCAGCGCACGGCCGGTCCGGCGGCGCGCTGCGCGAGAACCGGCATGGATTGTGACCGGGTCAGATACCCTTGGCGCGGTAGCTGGCGACGACCCGGCTGATGGCGCAGATATAGGCGGCGGTGCGCAGATCGGCGACATCCTCGCGCCCGTGCCAGATCTCGCGGATATCCTGGTAGGCGATGCGCATCGTGTCGTCGAGACCCGAGCGCACCAGCTCCAGCTCATCCGCGCCGCGCAGGTATTTCTGCTTGAACTCGGGGCGCAGCGACCAGGCATCGCCAAGATACCTGTCCAGACGCTCCAGTTCGTCGACCACCAGCTTGTGGCGAGCCTCTTCCTGGCGCCGCTGCAGGCGACCGAAGCGGATATGGCTGAGGTTCTTGACCCACTCGAAATACGACACAGTGACGCCGCCGGCATTGGCATACATGTCGGGAATGATCACGACACCCTTCCGGCGCAGGATGTCGTCGGCGCCGGCCGTGACCGGGCCGTTGGCCGCCTCGATGATCAGCGGCGCCTTGATGCGGTCGGCATTGCCGAGGTTGATCACGCCCTCCAGCGCCGCGGGGATCAGGATGTCGCATTCGGTTTCCAGCACCTCTGCGCCGTCGGCGGTGTGGGCGGCGTCCGGAAAACCGGCCACGCCGCCGTGGCGCACGATCCATTCGCGCACCGCCTCGACATCGAGCCCCTTCTCGTCGAAGAGCGCGCCGTCGCGTTCGATGATGCCGGTGATCCGGGCGCCGTCCTCCTCGTGCAAAAACTTGGCGGCGTGATAGCCCACGTTGCCCAGGCCCTGCACGATGACGCGCTTGCCTTCCAGCGTACCGTCCAGCCCGGCGGCGGCCACGTCCTCGGGATGGCGGAAGAACTCGCGCAGCGCGAATTGCACGCCGCGGCCCGTGGCCTCGACCCGGCCGGCGATGCCGCCATTGTTGAGCGGCTTGCCGGTAACGCAGGCCCGGCTGTTGATGTCGGTGGTGTTCATGCGCGCGTACTGGTCGGCGATCCAGGCCATCTCGCGCTCGCCGGTGCCCATGTCGGGGGCGGGCACATTCTGTGCCGGGTCGATGAGGTCGCGCTTGATCAGCTCGTAGGCGAATCGACGCGTGATCAGTTCCAGTTCGTGCTCGTTCCAATCGCGCGGGTCGATGCACAAGCCCCCTTTCGAGCCGCCGAACGGCGCTTCGACCAGGGCGCATTTGTAGGTCATCAGCGCCGCCAGCGCCTCGACCTCGTCCTGGTTGACCGCGGTGGCGTAGCGGATCCCGCCCTTGACGGGTTCGAGGTGCTCTGAATGGACCGCCCGGTAGCCGGTGAAGGTGTGTATCCGGTCGCGCAACCGCACCCCGAAACGCACCGTGTAGGTCGAGTTGACGACGCGAATCTTTTCTTCAAGGCCGGGCGCGATATCCATCAACGCCACGGCCCGGTTGAACATGAGATCGACGTTTTCACGAAAGGTCGGCTCTTTGAACTCGGCCATTGGTTCGGGTCCTCCTCGGGGTTGCCCGATGAAATTTCGGGCAGAATCCTGTTGGTCCGCGTGATTGCGCGGCGATACGCGAAAGGTTGCGCGTTTGCGCGCAAAATGGAACCCGTCAATCAGTGGCGCACCCCGAAAAACGGGACCAAGCTGCGCTGTGCGGGGCTGCGCTGCGTTGCGCGAGCCGACACAATCGAACGAAACGCGCGCTATCGTCCGCTTTACGACACCGCAATGCACCCGAAATGCCGGGTTCATGCCCGATTTTGGCCACGTTTCTGCGCCTAGAATGGCAACTGCCCGAGGTCCCCGTCATGCGGGGCGCCTTGGCGCTGCATCAGAAAGGTGAAGCAAATGCGCCTGCTCACGAGTACACCACCCGCCACGCGCGGCCCGTCGTTTCGCGGCCGGCTGTCGCGGTTTGCGCGCGACGAAGACGGCGTCATGGTCGTGCTGTCGATCTACATGTTCCTGATCATGCTGCTGGTCGCCGGGATCGGCGTCGACATGATGCGATTCGAAATGGAGCGCACCCGCCTTCAGAACACGCTCGACCGGGCGGTGCTTGCCGCGGCCGACCTTGACCAGAAGCTCGACCCCGAAGACGTGGTGATGAACTATTTCGAGAAATCCGGTCTGGGCGACCGGCTGGCCCGTGACGACGTCGATGTGACCCAGGACGTGGGCTACCGCAACGTCAAGGCGCGCGCGAACCACCGTGCATACCCAGTTCATGAAGATGATGGGGGTCGATACCATGTCGGCCCCCGCCGCCGGTGCCGCCGAGGAAAGCATCGGCAGCGTCGAGGTGTCCCTGGTGCTTGATATTTCGGGGTCGATGAACAGCAACTCGCGGCTCACTCGCCTGAAACCGGCGGCGCGCAACTTCGTCGACACGATTCTCGAGAATTCGGAGCAAGACAAGGTTTCGATCTCGATCGTGCCCTACGCCACGCAGGTGAACGCCGGCAAGCCGCTGCTGGACAAGTACACCACCACGCAGGAACATGCCTATTCGCATTGCGTGAACTTCATCGCCGATGAATATAGCCGCTCCGACCTGGCGCGCGACGTGCAGATGGAGCGCACCGCGCATTTCGACGTGTTCACCTACTCTGAAAACCCGATCAGTACCCCGGTCTGCCCGACGCGCGCGGGCTCGGAAATCCTGCCGCTTTCGGGGGATCGCACCGAGTTGTTCAACCATATCAACGCCCTCAGCGCGAGTGGTAACACCTCGATCGACATCGGCATGAAATGGGGCACCACGCTGCTGGACCCGGGCACGCGCAGCGTGGTCAGCGACCTGGTGGCGGAAAACCGTATCGATTCCGAGTTCGACGGGCGCCCATCGAATTACCGCGATGGCGAGACGCTCAAGATCGTGGTGCTGATGTCGGACGGGGAGAACACCAACCAATACAAGCTCAACCCGTCGCTGCGCGACGGCAACTCCGATGTCTGGTACAACGCGGACGCGCGCAAGTACTCGGTTCTCAAAGACAACAGCTTCTACTGGCCGCATGACGACAACTGGCACGACCATCCCTATGGCAACGGCACCTACGAGGAATGCGGATGGCGCAAAAGCGACTGGAACTGGAACTATGTTTGCGAGGAACAAACCGAGCCCGGCACCGCCGTGCGCCTGACCTATCCCGAGCTCTGGGCGCAGACGTCGCTGGCCTGGAACGCGCGCTACAACTACGAATTCTCCTCCGGCGCCTGGGGCGAGTGGTACAACTCGGCCTATACCTACGTGAACGCCACCGCCAAGGACCAGCGCACCAACCATGTCTGCGATGCCGCCAAGGACCAGGGCGTGATCGTGTTTTCGATCGGATTCGAGGCCCCCAACCGCGGCGAGCGGGTTCTGGAACGCTGCGCCAGTTCGCCAAGCCACTATTTCGACGTGGACGGCCTTGAAATCGAGGAAGCCTTCACCTCGATCGCCGCGTCGATCCGCAAGCTGAGGTTGACGCAATGAGCGTGCTGCGCCGACTTGCAACCCGGTTCTGGCGCGACGAGCGCGCCAACCCGACGATCGAATTCGTCATCATGTTTCCGGTGATGGTGTTCTTCCTGCTCTCGGCCGTCGAACTGGGCTTCATGACCATGCGCAACACGATGCTGGAACGCGCCGTGGACATGACTGTGCGCGACATCCGCCTGAGCACCGGCATGAACCTGCAGCACAGCGATATCAAGAACACCATCTGCGATCGCGCCGGGATGCTCCCCGATTGCCGCGACAACCTGCGCCTGGAGATGGTCCAGATCGACCCGCGCAACTGGTCGACGCCCGACTCCACGGCCGACTGCACCGACCAGTCGCAAGAGGCCAGGCCGGTGCGCAACTTCGAGAACGGGCAGGAAAACCAGATGATGCTGATCCGCGCGTGCCTGAAATTCCGCCCCGTCTTTCCGCTGACGGGCCTGGGCAAGTCGCTGACCACCGACGCCGCCGGTCACGCCGCCATGGTCGCCAGTTCGGCCTTCGTACAGGAGCCGCTGTGATGATGACCCTGCGCGACCGTATCAAGACCTTCCTGCGCGGCTTTCGTGACGAAACGCGCGCCACCGTCGCCGTCGAGGCGGTGGTAATCCTGCCGATGCTGTTCTGGGCCTACATGGCGATGTTCGTCTTTTTCGATGCCTACAAGCAGGTCAGCATCAACCAGAAGGCCACCTACACCATCGGCGACGTTCTCTCGCGTGAGACGACAGCGATCAACAACGCCTATCTCGATGGCATCGACAACATGTTCAAATTCCTCGTGCGCGCCGACAGTACCGCGCGCCTGCGCGTCACGGTGGTGCGGTGGGATGAGAAAAAGGGCAAGTTCCGGCGCGACTGGTCCAAGACCCGCGGCGACGTCACCCCGCTGAGCGCGGCGCAGGTCACGGAAATGGAAGACGCCCTGCCGGTGATGCCCGATGGCGAGCGCATCATCGTGGTCGAGACATGGTCGCGCTATACCGCGCCGTTCAATGTCGGTATCCTCTCGCAGGACCTGCATAACCGCGTCTTCACGCGGCCGCGGTTCGCGCCCAAGCTGGTCTGGGGGGTGTAACCGGGCCGCCGGGCACCGTCAGCGCGCGTCGCGCTCGGCCAGCATGGCCTGCAACATGTCGGCCATCAGCTTGGTTTGCGGGCGCGGCGTGACACCGCCGACGCCCACGCGGCGCCCCAGGCGCCACCACAGCCCCGGCAGCCAGCGCCGGCCCAAGGGCTCCGACAGGTGCAGGATGAACCCGTTGGAGGGCTTGAAGGCGAACATGCCGCGCTCGATGCGCGTGATCCGGTCGATCGGCGCCACGGTCGTGCCGTCGCTCATCCGCAGGCCATCGGTCCCGAGTTGCAATTGCCATTGCGTCGCCAGCCGCATCCTGTGGGCCAGAAACAGGGCCGCCGCCCCCATGACCAGCAGAAAGACCTGCCAACCGGGAACCTCGGGCGGCGTGGCCAGCGCGATGTAAATCATCAACGCGCCCAGCACCGCCAGCATGCCGACACCGATCACACGGCGCAGCCCCGTGGCGCCGACCGTCGCCAGAACCTCGCGCTCACCGTCCTGCGGGGCTGTGGATGGCCCTGTCTCGCCTGTCATCGCCTGCTCCTTCGCCATTGCCGCAGCCGGCCAGTCCTTAGCGCACCCGGCGGGCGGATGCGAGGGACAATCGCCCGGGCGGGCACGACTTCAACCCGCCGAGACGGCCTTGCGCACCATGTCCCAGTATATCTGCTCCACCTGCGCCGCGCTCAGCCGGCCGGCGCTGCGATACCAGGTCGTGACGCCGGTCAGCATCGCGATGACCGCAAGCGTGGCGATCTTGCTGTCGGCGAGTTCGAACACCCCCGTCCGCACACCGTCGCGCAGGATATCCTCGAGCTGGTCCTCATAGGCACGGCGCAGCCCTTCGATTACTTCGAAATTCCCGGGCGCGAGGTTGCGCAACTCCATGTAGGACACGAACACCGCGTCGGGGCGTTCAAGGTGAAAGCGGATGTGAAAGCGGGTGAATGCCTCAAGCCGCTGCAGCGGGCTGCCGGATTGCGGCTGGCCCGCGCGCGCGGCCAGCAATTCGTCCATGTGACCGCGCATGAGGTCGAAAAGCAGGCTTTGCTTGTCGGCGGTGTAGTTATAGAGCGCCCCGGCCTGCACCCCGACCTCGGCCGCGATCTGGCGCATCGACACGGCCGCGTAGCCGTGGCGCGCGAAAAGCTCCAGCGCGGCGCGCTGCACGCGCGGTCCGGTGATATCGGAATGCGACCCTTGGGTTCGTGCCATGGTGCCTGCTTAACTGAACAGACGTTCATATCAAAGCTCTGTCTTGCAAGCCGGGCCCGACTGCGGCACAGATTGAACAGACCATGGACGGACCTGCCGGATGCGCGCACTCGCCTGCCTTGCCACACTGACATTGCTTGCCGCGGCGCCGGCGGGGTGCGCCCGGTTTCCCGCGCTCGACGACACGATCACGCCCGAGGCGGAGGCAGCCGCCTACCCGGCACTGGTTCCGATCGAGCCGCTGCTCGCCGACGGGCCGGCGGGCGCTGACACCGACGCCCGGCAGGACGAAGCGGCCCTGATGGCGCGCGCGGCAGCCTTGCGCGCCCGCGCCGCCGAATTGCGCCGCACCACACCCTGATCGGCGGTCGGGCGCGCGCTGCGGGTGACGGGCGCCTCCGGCGGGAGTATTTCGGGAAAGATGAAGCACGCGCCCGTTCGCGAGGCCGCGCGCACCGGGCAGACCCGGCCTGCCGTGCGTGGCGGGATCACTGGGCGCCCGCGCGGGCAATGCCGCGTTGCAAGACGGGTGCGAACCGGCTACATCCGCCGCGCAAGACCTCCATGAACCGGAACGGGAGAGTACGATGAACACCCCTCTGCGCCTGGGCATTGCCGGGCTGGGCACCGTCGGTGTCGGCGTGATCCGGATCGTGCGCGCGCAGGCGGCGCTGCTGGCCGCGCGAACCGGACGCGAGATCGTCATCAGCGCCGTTTCGGCGCGCAACCGCGACAAGGATCGCGGCGTCAACCTCGGCCGTTACGCATGGGAGGACGACCCCGTCGCGCTGGCACGCCGCGACGACGTGGATGTCGTGGTCGAGCTGATGGGCGGTAGCGACGGGCCCGCCAAGGCCACCACCGAGGCCGCGCTCGACACCGGCAAGGACGTGGTCACCGCCAACAAGGCGATGCTGGCGATGCACGGACAGGCCCTGGCCGAACGGGCCGAGGCCGCGGGCCGCATGATCCGCTTCGAGGCCGCCGTGGCGGGCGGCATCCCGGTGGTCAAGACACTGTCGGAGGGGCTGGCCGGCAACGCCGTAAGCCGCGTGATGGGGGTGATGAACGGCACCTGCAACTATATCCTGACGCGGATGGAGGCCGAGGGGCTGGGCTATAACGCCCTGTTCGAGGAAGCCGCCCGCCTGGGCTATCTGGAGGCCGACCCGCGCCTTGACGTGGGCGGCATCGACGCCGGCCACAAGCTGGCGCTGCTGGCCGCGGTCGCCTTCGGCACGCAGGTGCATTTCGACGCGGTCGAGTTGGAGGGCATCGACCGCGTGGCGCTGGAAGACATCCGCCACGCCGCCGACATGGGGTATCGCATCAAGCTGCTGGGGGTGGCACAGATGACCGCCCGCGGGCTGGAGCAGCGCACGGCGCCCTGCCTGGTGCCGGCGGCGTCGGCGCTTGGGCAACTTGAGGGCGGCACCAACATGGTGGTGCTGGAGGGCGACGCCGTGGGCCAGATCGTGATCCGCGGCGCCGGCGCCGGCGAAGGCCCGACCGCAAGCGCGGTGATGGGCGACATCTGCGACATCGCGCGCGGCACCCGTGGCACGGTGTTCGGCCAGCCCGCCACCACGCTTGCGCAAGCCAAACCGGCGCGCAGCGCGCTGCCTGCGCCCTATTACCTGCGCATGTTGCTGGCCGACAGGCCCGGTGCGCTGGCCAAGATCGCCACCATTCTGGGCGAGGCCGGGATCTCGATCAACCGGATGCGGCAGTATCGCCATGACGACGACACCGCGCCGGTGCTGATCGTGACCCACCGCACCACGCCCGCCGCGCTGGAAACGGCGCTGGCGGCGATAGCCCCTCTGGATGTTCTGGCAAGCGAGCCTGTGGCGCTCAGGATCGAAGATGTTTGATCCGTCCCCCTTGAGGCGACCCTGTCGCACGGACACCCGGCGCCGGACGACCGGCCGCCGCGACGACGGGGGCTAAGCCATGCCGGACCCCGCGCTGCTGCTCACCGACATACAACAGGGGTTCAAGGCGCCGGAACGGGGGCCGCGCAACACCCCCGGCGGCGAAGGGTACGCGGCGCGGCTGCTGGCATGCTGGCGTGCCGGGGCCGCCCCGGTAATTCATGTCCGCCACGTATCGAGCACGGCGCGCATGGCGGCCAATCCGGGCTTTGGCGTGACCCTGGCAGATGGCGCCTGCGCAGCATTCCCCGGCAATGCCGATACCGGCTGGGAGGCCGCCCGCCCCGCCATGGACGCCGAGGCGATCCACGCCGCCGCCATCTCGCGCCTGCATGGCGAGTTCTGCCGCGCCCTGCCCACGCAAGCCAACCTGGCCGGTACCCGATGACGGCGTTCCTGGATGTGTCCGCGTCGCTGACCGGGCGGCGCTGGTGCGGGCCCTCGGTCGAGCTGGAGCGCATGGCCGAGGCCATGGCCCAGCACACCGCCCTGCCCCGAACGCTGTGCCAGACGCTGGCCCGACTGGGCGTCGCCGCCGAGGACGCCGAGCGCCACCTTGCCCCTGCGCTGCGCGAGTTGCTGCCCGACCCACGCGCCCTGCGCGACATGGACCACGCCGCCGCGCGTCTGCTGACGGCGGTGCAAGGCAATGAACGCATCGCCATCTTCGCCGATTACGACGTCGACGGTGGCGCCTCGGCGGCCTTGCTGCTGGACTGGCTGCGGCAGATGGGACGCACTGCGACGCTCTACGTGCCCGACCGCATCGACGAAGGCTACGGCCCCAACGCGCCCGCCATGACGCAGTTGGCCGGCAGCCATGACCTGATCGTTTGCGTCGATTGTGGCACCCTTTCGCACGACCCGATCGCGGCGGCCAAGGATGCCGACGTGATCGTGCTGGACCACCACCTGGGTGGGGAAACCCTGCCGCCGGCGCTGGCGGTGGTGAACCCCAACCGCCAGGACGAGACCGGCGATCTGGGGCATTTGTGCGCCGCGAGCGTGGTGTTCCTGGCCCTGGTCGAGGCCGGGCGGCAACTGCGCGCGGCAGGTGCCGAGGGCCCCGACCTGATGGCGATGCTGGACCTCGTCGCGCTGGCCACGGTCGCCGATGTCGCGCCGCTGATCGGGGTCAACCGGGCCTTCGTGCGCCAGGGGCTGCGGGTGATGGCACGGCGCGAACGCCCCGGCCTGGTGGCGCTGGCCGACGTGGCACGGCTCGACAAGGCGCCGAGCGCGCATCACCTGGGTTTCGTGCTGGGGCCACGGGTGAACGCCGGCGGGCGCATCGGCCGCGCCGACCTGGGCGCGCGGCTGCTGGCCTGCACCGACCCGGCCGAGGCCCGCGCCATGGCCGAGCGGCTGGAAGAACTCAACACCGAGCGCCGCGAGGTCGAGGCCGGCGTGCGCACCGCCGCCATGGCCCAGGCCGAGGCACGCGGCCTCGATGCGCCGCTGGTCTGGGCGGCGGGCGAAGGCTGGCATCCCGGCGTGGTGGGCATCGTCGCCGCGCGCCTCAAGGAGGCCACCAACCGCCCCGCCATCGTGATCGGGCTCGACGGCGACGAGGGCAAGGGCTCGGGCCGTTCGATCAGCGGTATCGACCTTGGCGCGGCGGTACAGCGCCTCGCGGCCGAAGGGTTGCTGCTAAAGGGCGGTGGCCATCGCATGGCCGCCGGGCTGAGCGTGGCGCGCGACACGCTGGAGCCGGCCATGGCGCGCCTGTCGGAGCTGTTGGAAAAACAGGGCGCCGGACGTGCCGGGCCGGCGGACCTGACCCTTGACGGCGTGCTGATGCCCGCCGCCGCCACGATCGACCTGGTCGACCAGATCGAGGCCGCCGGCCCCTTCGGCGCCGGGGCCCCCGCGCCACGCTTCGCCTTTGCCGACATGGCCGTGCACCACGCCCGGCGGGTCGGCGACACGCACCTGAAAATCCGCTTCGGCGACGGTATGGGCACGACCATGGACGCGATCTGTTTCGGCGCTTTCGACGGCCCGCTCGGCCCGGCGCTGGAGCGTCACGGCGGTGCCCGTTTCCACCTTGCCGGGCGCCTGGAAATCAACGAATGGGGCGGGCGCCGCAGCGTGCAACTGCGCCTCGAAGACGCAAGCTCCGTCGTCAATGCGCCGAGCTGAAAATATGCCCGCGCGGCAAAATTTTCGCTTGCACGCCGATGCGGCTTTGCCTAGACACCGGCTCACGCCAAGGCTGGCCCGTTCGTCTATCGGTTAGGACGCCAGGTTTTCAACCTGGAAAGAGGGGTTCGACTCCCCTACGGGCTGCCACTTACCCCGCTAAAGTATTGACATTTAGATTGTAACTTCCGCTTCCGCGCGCAGAATCAACAGTTGTACCAACACTGAGAGGTGGTTTGTTTGCAACAAGCTCGCAGAAAATCGGTAGAACCGACAACCGTCGAACCCACTAGGCCGCCGACTCATGAGTCCGCAACCAAATGCATATCGAGGCGAGTTGGACCGAGGCAAGGTAGTTGTCGTATCGTGTGGCGACGGCGCGGAAGTATCTGAGTTTGTTGAAGAACCGTTCCACCAGGTTGCGTGCCTTGCAGAGTTCGGCATCGAAGTGAAAGCGCTTCACCCGGTTCGGCATCAGCTGGATGTTGGCCAAAGCGCCGCGCGCCGCGAGGGCGCCATGCAGCGCGTCGCTGTCGTATGCGCGATCGGCCAGCAGGGTCGGACCTGCCACAACGGTGTCGAACATATCGGCCGCCGAGCGGCCATCATGGGCCTGGCCCTCGGCCAGTTTCAGCCGGATCGGGCGGCCCACGGCATCCACCAGAGCGCGGATCCTCATGGTCAGCCCGCCGCGCGAGCGGCCCATGCAATCGGATCGCCCCCCCTTTTTCGGCCCGTTCTCGCCGTGCTGGTGAACCCGGATCGAGGAGGCGTCGATCATCTGGACATCGCCGTCGCAAGCATCTGATATGGCGTCCAGAATGCGCGCCCAATGGCCTGCCCTGCACCACCGGTTGAAGCGGTTTACACAGGTCGTGCAGGGGCCGTAGCGCGCCGGGATATCGGCCCACGGCGCGCCGGTCCTGAGCCGCCAGAAAATTCCGTTCAACCCAGCGGATGGTGTAAGAGGCCGCGCGCGGAGCCCCCAGCGTAGCGCAGTGCGCGGCCTCTTACACCATCCGCTGGGACACTGCCTGACCAACTAAGCGTCAGCGCTGGCGGTCGGGAACTCGAAATCCATAGTGCGATTCTGATTTGGGGAGCAGTTGACCCTGATTGCAAGGCCACGCTCATATTGCGTATTGGCGGGGAAAACCCGAATCGCCAATACCCTGCCGCGCTTCGCGCTCTTGGGACATTGGCGATGCACGGTGAATTTGGTATTTCCCGAAACGCGACCGGCGTCAGAGGCGTTCCCCCGGCGCCGGCCTGTTTCGCGTTCGTGTCCCGTGCGTCAGCCGAAGTCGCGCATGTCGCCCACGAGGATGCCGGTCATCGAGATGTCGTTCTCGAAGCCGGGCAGGGCCGCCATGGCGGCGGCGTCGACATCGACATTGTCGGCGTCGATGCCGCTCATGTCGGCGTCGGAGTTCACGAAGACCCAGCGCGGAGGGTTGTCGGCATCAAGCCCGACGGCGAGGCGCAGCATGTCGAGCGCGTCGCCTGAGGTGACCTCGCCGTTGCCGTCGAAATCGGCGGCGATAAAATCCTCTCCGCCGGCCGGTCCCCAGCTCGGTTCCAGGCCCACCGCGAGGCGCAGGGCCTCGAGCGCGCCAGGTGCCGTGGGGGTACCGTGTGTGGCTACGTCATAGGCCAGTTCCGGCACGACGGTGCCTTCGGCCGTGCCGAGGGCCGAGAAGGTGAAGCTGCCCGGCGTTCCGCCGGCGGCACCGCTCCATTCCGGGCCGCCATCGCCGCTGCGGAAGGTCACGCCTTCGACGTCGAGCGGGTTGCCGCCGCGGTCATTGATCTGCAGCGCCATGTCGGGTGGTGTGCCGACGCGCACGTTCTCACCGGCATTGGAGACCAGCAGCCCGAGACCCGTCACGTCGCCTTCGAAGGTCATCGAGAAATCCTGCGTGCCGTCGCCGGTGGTGTCGAAACTCAGCGTCGTGTCGGTGCCGTCGAACTCCATGGTCGGGTCGTCGTGCATCCGGGTGAAGCGCACGAGGATCCGGTCTTCGGCGGACATGTCGGTGACGGTATCGCCGTTGAGCGAGTCGCCAGGGCCGCTGAGGACATCGGCGCCCGCACCGGTGGTGATGACGTCGGCGCCGGCGCCGGGGCTGAACAGGTCATCGCCCGCACCGCCGTCGATCGTGTCGACCCCGGTGCCGCCGAAGATTTCGTCATCGTCATCCCCGCCGGAGATCAGGTCGTTGCCGGCGCCGCCGTCGAGCGTGTCGTTGCCGCCCAGGCCCTCGATCGTGTCGTTGCCGCCGAGGCCGAGGATCACGTCGTCGTCTTCGGTGCCGAGGAGCGAGTCGTTGCCCGAGGTGCCGGTCTCGGTCACGTCGCCCGAGATCGCAGCGCGACCTGCGCGCACGGCGTCGGCGACGTCGGAGCTGTCGCCCGACGTCTCAACGACAACGCCATCGCTGCCCATGTCGGCCAACGCGCCATCGTAATCCGCAGTGCTGCCCGATGTCCCGATGATCGGCACGGCGCCGAAGTCACCCAAGGCATCGCCCACTGCCCTGAGCAAGAGGTCGTCGGTCGGGATCGGTTCGTCGCCGCCGGTATCATAACCGGGATCGTCGGGATCGCGCGGGTCGGGTTCGACCTCGACCGAGTCGGGATCACCTTCGCCCGCCGATGTCATGGCGTCCGCATCCGCACTTGCCGCGCTGGCGAGCGTGCCCCCGCCTTCGACGTCGATATCTTCGCCGTCGAGGAATGCCTGGATGTTGCTTTCGTCGAGCCCGTAATCGGATGCACTATGCGCCGGTGCGTCGGTCGCCATGTAGATCATCCGCGAGGAATCCTCGCGCAGGTTCAGCCCGTCGCCGCGCGCGGCGCGGTAGAGCCCGACCCATTGCGCCTCGGGGAAATCGTTGCCCGAACCGGTGCTGAGCCCGTCCAGGGTCGTCTCGAAAGCCGTGACATCGGAGGTCGATTCCAGGTGTGACTTGTAGAGGTAATCACCCGGGCTGCCCCAGGGGCTTTCCGGTTTGTCGATGAAGGAGGCAATCGAGAATTGCACATCAGGGTTCTCGGCCCGCAGGTCGGCGGCGATCTGCTTGGCCGCAGCCACGAAGTTGGGCAGGTCGTCGTAGAAAGAACCCGAGAGGTCCACCAGGAAGATGAAGTCGAGCGGCGGGCACTCGGGGTCTTCTTCGCCCAGAAGCTCGATCGTGGCGTCGGAGAATGTCGCTTCCTCGACCCCGACCAGGGTATTGACGCCTTCGCTGCCGGTGCCGCCGAGATGCGAAATGGTCACCACGTCGTCATCGTCGCGGTCAATCGTGTAGGCCGAGCAAGGGCCTGCGAAATAGGCCACGTCGTGACCTTCGCCGCCGTCTAGGCTGTCGTTGCCGGCCCCGGCGATCAACTCGTCATCGCCTGCGCCGCCTTCGAGCGTGTCGTTGCCCGCGCCGCCGGCAAGCATGTCGTTGCCGTCATTGCCGACAAGATGGTTGTCGGCGCCGTTGCCGATCAGCATGTCGTTGCCCGAGCCGCCGGTGGCGTTCTCGATCACCACGCCATTGGCGATAGTGTAGCCGCCAAGCTGGGTGCCGGTGCCGCCATCAGAAATCGTCGAGACATAGCCGCCCGCGTGATAATCGGGATCGAGAAGTTCGTTGCGGGGCTGGCTGGTGGCGCCGTTGCCGTGGTCATCTTTCATGTCGCCGAAGGCGCCGGTCTTGCGGACCATCTTGAGGATGGCCGCGTCGGCGCTGCGCGCCTCCTGCACGAGCGAGGCGTCCTGCAGGTTGATATAGGCGTTGTCGCTGCCGGAATAGGCGATCTCGTCGGTGCCGCCGGTGTCCCAGATCGAGTAGAAGGCGCGGCCGATGGAGATCGAGTTGTCGCTGCCGTCGAGGTCACGCGCGGTGGAGCCCTGATCGGTCAGGGTATAGGTGGTGTCGCCGGTATGGGCAGCGGGCGCGCCATGGACCGCCTGAAGCGCCGCGATATCGAGCGCGCCGAGCGTGACGTTGTTGCCGAAATTGTCGAATACCCTCGTGTCGATGCCGCCGATTTCATAGGACATCACCGTGTAGCGGGCGTTGTCGGCCTTGTTGTCGGTGGCCACGGCGTCGCTCACGGCCCAGGCGGTGGTGCCGGAGTCGTCGTTGTGCGGGTGGCTCAGCCCCAGCCCGTGGCCCAACTCGTGCAGGATCACGAAATCCGCAAAGCTGCCGCCGCCTGTTTCGGCTTCTTCGTCATAGCCGGCGTTGCCCATCCGGTTGGTCAGGAAGGACTGGTAATCATCGGTCTCGCCGGGTTTGAGGATGGTGCCCGGCCCGTTCATCCAGGCCACGACGCCGGCGGTGCTGGGATAGCCGCCGGAAAAGACGATGTCGGCAGTATCCACCGAGGTATCCTCGGAGAAGTCTAGGCCGGTCGCGAGCGAGATGTGGTAGAGCGCGTTTTCGATTGCGTCGTTCCAGGCCGGGGCCGTGGTTGCATTGATCGGCTCATGCGCGTTCCCGGCGCCGGGTGCGCTGCCATACTTGTCCTCGTAGATATCGTCGATCCGGTCGGAATCCCCGGCTTCGGCGATCCAGTAGGTCAGGTCGGTAGTCTCCCACTGGTTGGTGCGCTGAAGGCCCGCCAGCAATGTGTTGGTGTTTGCGGTTACTGTTTTCGACCCAGCCATCTCGTCCACCTCTCATGCATTTTCGTAAATCAAGTTTCGTTCTCGGGCGCACCATCACCCGTTCGGGCACGGCGTATCAATTCCGTGTGGACCAAATTTTTGGCCCATTCGGCAACTTCGGCCGGCCTCACCGGGCAAGGGTCTTGGTCGCTCATCGGTTCGGCAATGAAGAGATGCCCTGCATCCTCCCCGGCGGCATCCCCCAGGCGCCCGGCAAGGGCGGGCCTGATCACGCGGCCGTCTTCGGGCAGGCCGACGAGGACCAGGCTTTCAATCGGGCTGTCATGGGGCATCCGGACCAGGTATTGAACCTGCGGAGGCACGATCACCAAGGCATCGGGATCATCGGGAACATCGACGGGACGCAGCAACCGCCAGCGCGCGTCCTGTCCCTTGAAACGGTCGGATTCGTCGCGTGCCTCGCCCGGATGCATGCCTTGCGTGGCCTTTTCGAAATCCTCGCGGTCGAGGGCGCCGAAAAGAAAGACAGCCTGGGTGCGCAGGTCTTCGGGTTCGTCGAAGCGGGCATCCGGTGCGAAAACATGCACCTGCATCAAGCAGGCCGGCGCACCGCCAACAGGTAACGCGTCCTCCTGTGCCATAGCACCCATAACCGCCACTCGGCACGCCATCGCAACAGCGATGGAATGCACCCAGATCGATTTCATTCGGCCCTCCCGACACATACCGGACCGACCAAATGATGGGCGATCCGCGCAAAAGATGTGCGATGTTCATTCGCCGAGCCTTCAGAGTTTGGCGCGCACGTGCGATTCTGTCAACGAATCCTTTCGCGTTCGGATCGTGTCTCGGGTGGCGTTCGGCCTTAATTCGGTTGAGTTTTTTCGCGCGATGCGACGCGATGGACGCGTGACCCATGCGAAGTTGCCGGGGCATTGTTGCACAAATCCCTTGCTGACAGGACTCCCCTTTCCCCGGAGGGAGTTATCCTACGGTCTCAGTGGTGGCATGCCGAGCGCGGTGTAGCGGTTGAGGACGGCGATGCGGACATGGATCTCGGCGACCTGGCGGTCGAAGTCCCGCGCCATGAGGCTCTGCCCCAACGATTTCACGTAATGCATCTTGGTCTCGACGCGGCTCCGGCGGTGGTATCCGCTCCACCGTCGCCAGATCGCGCGGCCGAGGTATTTCGATGCCCGCAAGGCCTCGTTGCACGCGGTGGCGCCTGCCGTGGTTGGCTTCCACGATTTGGCGTTGTTGCGCGGCGGTATGTCAGCGTTGGCGCCTCGATCTGCGATGGCATCATGGCACTTTCGGGTGTCGTAGGCTCCATCGGCG
>NZ_JAGXFK010000026.1 GCF_024637375.1 Sediminimonas sp.
CCGATCCAGATCAGCGTCTCCATGCGCATTCCTCCGACTTGGCCAGTGTGCGTTGCGGGTGGTCCGGCCACCCGGTGCCGCCACCGCTTAGCCGATTGTCGCGCGCGGGGCAACGCGGGCTTGTGCCGCGCGCGCCCGGGCGCTAGGGGAGAGCGCATCCCGATGGTCCATGACATGAACGGAGCCGGTCATGAACGAGCAGTCCCCCGATGCCAACTACCGCGTCACCGCCGACGAGCTGCGCCAGTTCGTCGAACGGTTCGAGCGCCTCGAATCCGAGAAGAAAGACATCGCCGAGCAGCAGAAAGAGGTGATGGCCGAAGCCAAGGCGCGTGGCTACGACACCAAGGTGATGCGCAAGGTGATCGCGCTGCGCAAGCGCGACAAGGACGATATCGCCGAGGAAGAGGCGGTTATGGAGATGTACAAGGAGGCGCTCGGGATGTGACGCCCGGCGCGCGCGCTCAAGGTGTGATCAACTGCACGCCGGGGATACGCCCGATCTCGAATGTGTCTTCCTCGTACTGGGCGCTGAGGCTTTCGACATAGGCCTCGGTCCAGTCGGGCAGGTCGAGTTCCTCCTCGATCTCGTCATCCAGCGCGAACTTGTCCAGAAAGGCCGAAATGACGCGTCGTTTCTGCACCTCGGTCATGCCGGGGTGTTCGGCCATGTAGGCGTGAAACCGTTTGAGCCCCTCCTTCGACATGATCTCGTCGAGCAGGTCATGGGCACCGTTGAGGTCCACGGTGGGGTCAACGCCGGCGACCTCGCGCAGCACCTCGCCCCAGATCAGCGGCGTGTCCTCGTTACACCACACGGTAACCGGAACATCCGGCGCGGCGGCGCGGATGCGCCGGATCAGCGTCGACCAGCGGATATCCATCGCGTCGGTGCCGTCCATGAAATCGAGGAACGAGGGGTGCGGGGCCTCCGCGAACACCGCCGGCAGGAAACTGGCCGGGTCGCGAATGGCCATGAACAGCTCGACCTCGGCGTCGCTGAAAAGGTCGGCAAAGCGGGCGACCCGTTCCTCGGCGTTGGGGTAGAGGATGCCGTTCGAAATCGCCAGCTTGGGCACGCAAAAGAAATTCTCGATCGACATCACGATCCGCTCGGGCTGCGAATCGTCGAGCACCGCATCGAGGATCAATTGCGCCGCGTCCTCGGCGGGGGGCGCGTTTGCCATCGCCTGGACGGTATCGCGCACCAGCCGCCGATAACGCGATGGGCGCGGAACCGAGACCCCGGCCTGCTCGAGCAGCGCGGTATTCTTGAGCAGCGACTTGACCAGCCGGTCATCGTCGGTCTTGTGAACGCCCGGATGTAATACGACCTGCATGCTGTTTCCATGGATTGAGAGATACCCGACGGCAATATATGCCTTTTTCTGGACAGTTGAACCGCTTTCGGGCAAGGGGATCGGATGAGCGGTATCATGGCGTCAGACGGGCACCGGCGCAAGCGCCGCGGCGGCGGGGTGTGGTCGATCGGCGCGGCGCTGATCGCGGCAATGGTGCTGTTGCCGATCGGTTCGGTGATCTGGGTGGCGCTGTCACCGACCGAGAATATCTGGCCGCATCTGCTGTCGTCGACGCTGCCGCGTTACCTGCGCAACACGGTGGTGCTGATGCTGTCGGTGGGCGCGCTGACCGGCGCCGTCGGGGCCGGAGCGGCCTGGATCATCACCCACTACCGGTTTCCGCTGTCGCGCTGGCTGGAATGGTTGCTGCTGCTGCCGCTGTCGATTCCGGCTTACGTGGGGGCCTATGCGCTGGTCGATCTGCTGGAGTATGCCGGCCCGGTGCAGACCACGCTGCGCGACCTCGCCGGCTGGCAAAGCGCGCGCGACTACTGGTTCCCCGAGATCCGCTCGATGGGGGCGGCGATCGTGGTACTGGCGGCGGCGCTTTATCCTTACGTCTACCTGCTGGCGCGCGCGGCATTCCGCGAGCAATCGGCCGCCACCGAGGAAGTGGCGATGTCGCTGGGGGCGGGCCCGTGGCGGCGGTTTTTCCGCGTCGGGCTGCCACTGGCGCGCCCGGCCATCGCCGCCGGCATGGCGATCGCCATGATGGAAACGGTCAACGATTTCGGCACCGTCGATTATTTCGCGGTGCAGACGCTGACCACCGGCATCTTCAGCGTCTGGCTGCAAAGCAACAATGCCGGCGGGGCCGCCCAGATCGCCTGCGTCGGGCTGGTGCTGGTGGTCGTGTTGCTGGCGCTGGAGCGGACCAGCCGCCGGCGCACGCGGTTCTTCGGCCTGTCGCGCAGTCATCGCTCCGTGGTGCGGGTGCGCCTGTCCGGCGCGCGCGCGGGCGCGGCGACACTGGTCTGCCTGCTGCCGTTTCTCGTGGGCTTCGTGCTGCCCGCCGGCGTGATCCTGCGCCACGCGCTGGCCAATGCCGATCGCTGGGTGGACCCGGCGCTATTGCGCGCGCTTCTCAATACACTGACGGTGGGCGGCTCGGCGGCGGTGCTGACGGTGCTGGCGGGGGTGTTCATGGTTTACGGGGTGCGCCTGTCGGGGCGGCGCCTGCCGCGCACGCTGCTGCCGCTGACGACCATCGGTTATGCGGCGCCGGGCGCCGTTCTGGGGGTTGGCATCCTGATTCCGCTGGCGGCGTTCGATCACCGGCTGGCCGATGCCGTCGAGGCGCTGGCGGGGGTCGATATCGGATTGGTGTTCACCGGCTCGGCGGCGGCGCTGGTGCTGGCCTACTCGGTGCGGTTTTTCGCCATCGCGCAGGGGGCGGCGGACGCGGCGATGGGGCGCGTCTCGCCCAGCCTGCCGATGGCGGCGCGCTCGCTCGGGCGTTCGCGCGGGCAGGTGCTTTCGCAGGTCTATTACCCGCTGATCCGGGGCTCTCTCGGGTCGGCGCTGCTGCTGGTCTTCGTCGATTGCGTCAAGGAATTGCCGGCCACGTTGCTGCTGCGCCCGTTCAACTTCAACACCCTCGCCACGCGGGTGCATGACCAGGCGAGCCTGGAAAACCTCGGCGATGCCGCGCCGGCGGCGATCCTGGTGATCGGCGTCGGGCTGGCCGCGGTGGGGCTCCTGGCACGGGCCAACCGCTGAGCCATTGTCCCTTGCGCCGGCGTGGCGCTTTGCGTAAGGCGAAGCCGTGGCCGGTATAGCTCAGCTGGTAGAGCACGTGATTTGTAATCTCGGGGTCGGGGGTTCGAGTCCCTCTGCCGGCACCACTCCTTTATCTAACGCATTGGTTTTGCTCCAGCTTTTAACATTTGCTAGGAGCCGTAGATCATGTCGGAGACCATTTCGCGCCCGCTCACGTTCGTCAAAGACGGGATATTCTGCTTCAGCCATCGCATCCCGAATGAGATGGAAACCCATTACACGTCACTTCGGATCGCGTTTTCGCTGCGCACGAGATCAGCAAAAATTGCAGAAGCCAGAGCCAGAAAAGCTGCCGACCAGCTCGAAGACCGCTGGTATCATTTGCGGTGCCAAGACGTGAAGCTGCCGGGCGAGCAGATGCCGCGTGAGCAGGGGCTGTCCTCGGCTGGACAGATGATGCGCCTGTGGTGTCTTCCTCATCTGTGCTTTTGTCAGAAGCAGTCGGGATATATCTACAGCAGAAGGGCAAAGGACGCCCAGTCACCTTCCACAGAGCAGCTGAGCGGTTCTGTGGCTACGTCATCGACGCCAGCGGCGACAAACACCTCGACGCCTACACCAAGGCCGATGCCTGGAGTTGGAGTTCCCCCGGTTTGATGGACGGTTATGGGCTTCGAGATTCGCGCCCGAGGGGCGCACTCCACCGCGCTGATGGTGCTGGGGCCCGAACGCGGCGTCGAGGTTGCGCAACGGCATCGCCTTGATGCGCTGTTTCTGGTTCGCGACAGGCAAAAGGGTATCGTCAGCATCGCGGTCGGAGACCTGTTCGCGCCCGGGCCCTGAACATGCGCCCGGGACAGCCTGTCGGCGGGCCTGCTGCGCGACGTACCGCTTGGCGCGACCGGCAACCCCTTGGCAGGGGGCGGCCTTCGCGCTAAGAGGGGCGAAATTCAACCGGGGGTGCCGCGTGAGCCAGACCGACAGTTTCATCGAGGAAGTCACCGAGGAGGTGCGCCGCGACAGGCTGTTCCGCCTGATGCGCAAATATGGCTGGATCGCGGTGCTCGTGGTGTTGCTGGTGGTTGGCGGCGCGGCCTGGAACGAATGGCGCAAGGCCGAGGCCGAGGCGCGCGCGCAGGCCACCGGCGACGCGATCATCGCGGCGATGCAGGCCGATGCGCCGGACGCCCGGGTCGATGCGCTGGCCACGGTTGAAACCCACACGCCGGGCGCGCAGGCGGTGGTCGACATGCTGCGGGCCGCGGAACTGGCGCAGGACGGGCAGGCGGGCGAGGCGGCCGAGCTGCTCGACCGGGTCGCCACCGATGGCGCCTTGCCGGACATCTATCGCGATCTTGCCGGGTTCAAGGCGACCCTGCTGGCGGATGCGCTGCCGGCCGAGGAGCGGCGGCTCAGGCTGGAGGCGCTGGTCGCGTCCGGGTCGCCCTTGCGGTTGCAGGCGCAGGAGCAACTGGCGCTGATGGATATCGAAGCCGGCGCGCGCGATGCGGCCATCGAGCGGTTGCAGAAGATCATGGACGATTCGGAGGTAACGCCGGGCTTGCAACGGCGCGCATCGCGGTTGATGCTGGCGCTCGGCGCGGACAGCCGCGCCGGATGAACGCGTGGCGCCCGGATGGCGCCAACGGCAAGGTAACGGCGCAGGCCCCGTTGCGGGGCGCGGACAGGGGGCTGATGTGTTGAAACGAACCGTTGCGATCATGGCACTTGCGGGGCTCGTGGCGCTGTCCGGCTGTGAGCGGGACAGCTATTTGCCGGGCAAGCGCGAGGATTTGCGCGCCTCTGGTAACGAAGACCAGCCAGCGGCGCGCGCGCAGGATCGCAGCGCGCCGATCTCGCTGCCGGCGCAGGTGCAAAACAGCGAATGGACCCACACCATCGGCACGCCGCGCACGCGGGTGTCGCATGCCGCGCTGCGGGCCGCGCCGCAACCGGTCTGGAGCACGCCGATCGGGCAGGGCGACACCCGCCGGCAGCGTATCACCGCCGATCCGGTGGTCGCCGGGGGGCGCGTCTTCACTCTGGATGCGGCGGCCAAGGTCACCGCCACCTCGACCGAGGGCCAGACGCTCTGGAGCCGGGAGGTCACGCCGCCGGCCGCGCGCTCGAAGGATGCCACCGGCGGTGGCCTGGCCTATGGCGCAGGCAAGCTTTTCGTCTCGTCGGGGTTCGGCCAGTTGACGGCGCTGGCCCCGGACAGCGGCAAGGTGCTGTGGCAGCAGCGCCTGCGCGCCACGGGGTCGGGCGCGCCGACGGTCTATGGCGGCATGGTCTACCTCGTCGCGGGCGACGATACCGGCTGGGCGATCGACGCCGAGACCGGCCGCGTGCAGTGGCAGGTAACGGCGATGCCGGATGTCTCCAACGTGCTGGGCGCGCCGGCGCCGGCGCTCAACGATACCTATGCGATTTTCGCCTTCGGTGGCGGCGAAGTGCAGGCAACCTTCCGCAAGGGCGGCTTGCGGGCCTGGAACGGGTCGGTGCGCGGGCAGCGCCGCTTTTCCGCTGCCTCCAAGGTGGGCGATATCACCGGCGATCCGGTGATCGACGGCAGCCGCGTCTACGTCGGCAGCCACGCGGGCCGCGTGGTGGCGATGAACGTCGCCAACGGAGAACGGATCTGGACCGCGCAGCAAGGGGCGATGAACCCGGTGTTCCCGGTGGGCGGCTCGATCTTCGTGATCTCCGACCGCAACGAGCTGGTGCGCCTCGACGCGCGCGATGGCAGCCGCATCTGGGGCGTCGAACTGCCCGGTTTCACCAAGTCGCGCCCGCGCCGCCAGGTCGAGCGCGTGCCCCATTACGGCCCGATCCTGGCCGGCGGCCGGATCGTCGTGGCCTCGGGAGACGGCAAGCTGCGGTTCTTCGACCCCGAGTCCGGCAAGCTGAGCTACAGCGCCGCGGTGCCCGGCGGCGCCACCACCGACCCGGTCGTGGCTGGCGGCACGCTTTACGTGGTGGGCTCACGCGGACAACTGCACGCTTTCCGTTGACGCGCGAATGGTGTATCGCGGCTCCCTGATCCGTTAGGAGCCCGTGAGAGATGACATTCACCCTGGCCATTGTCGGCCGACCGAACGTGGGCAAGTCGACCCTGTTCAACCGCCTTGTCGGCAAGCGCCTGGCGCTGGTGGATGACCAGCCCGGCGTCACCCGCGATTTGCGCGAGGGCGAGGCGCGACTTGGCGATCTGCGCTTTACCGTGATCGACACCGCCGGGCTGGAACAGGCCACCGACGAGTCGTTGCAGGGGCGGATGCGCAAGCTGACCGAGCGGGCGGTGGACATGGCCGATGTCTGCCTGTTCCTGGTCGACGCGCGCACCGGGATCACGCCCACCGACGAAGTGTTCGCCGAGATCCTGCGCAAGCGCGGCACAAAGGTGATCGTGGGCGCCAACAAGGCCGAGGGCCGGGCCGGCGAGGCCGGCGCGATGGAGGCCTGGGGCCTTGGCCTGGGCGAGCCGCTGATCCTGTCGGCCGAGCATGGCGAAGGGCTGGGCGATCTGTTGCAGGTGCTGATGCCGCTGGCCGACGCCCACGCCGCGCACGCCGAGGACACCGCGCCGGTCACCGACGTGGCGCTGGACGAGGATGGCGAGGCAGTCGCGGACGCGGGCGAAGGCGCACTGCGCTGGCCGACCCCCGAACGGCCGATGCAGATCGCGGTCGTGGGGCGGCCGAATGCGGGGAAATCCACCCTTATCAATAGCATACTGGGCGACGAGCGTTTGCTGACCGGCCCCGAGCCGGGCATCACCCGCGACGCGATTTCGCTGTCGATCGACTGGGATGGCCTGCCGGTACGCATCTGGGATACCGCCGGGATGCGCAAGAAGGCGCGCGTTCAGGAGCGGCTGGAAAAGCTGAGCGTGTCGGACGGGCTGCGGGCAGTGAAATTCGCCGAAGTGGTCGTGGTGCTGCTGGACGCCGCGATTCCGTTCGAGCAGCAGGATTTGCGCATTGCCGACCTGGCCGAGCGCGAGGGCCGCGCGGTGGTGGTGGCGGTCAACAAGTGGGACATCGAGGAAGACCGCCAGGGCAAGCTGCGCGACCTGCGCACCGCGTTCGAGCGGCTGCTGCCGCAGCTCAGGGGCGCGCCGCTGGTCACCGTGTCGGCCAAGACGGGGCGTGGGCTGGACCGGCTCAACGCCGCCATTCGTGGCGCCTACCAGGTCTGGAACAGCCGCGTGCCCACGGCGCAGCTCAACCGCTGGCTGGCCGGCATGGTCGAGGCGCACCCCCCCCCGGCGCCGGCGGGCAGGCGGATCAAGCTGCGCTACATGACCCAGGTAAAAACCCGCCCGCCGGGGTTCGTCGTCATGTGTTCGGCGCCCGACAAGATGTCGGACAGCTACACCCGCTACCTAGTCAACGGGCTGCGCGCCGATTTCGACATGCCCGGCACGCCGATCCGGCTGCACATGCGCGGGCAGGGGGCCAAGAACCCCTACAAGGGCAAGCGCGAAAGGAACGCCGGCGCGCTGGCCAAGCATCTGGGCAAGGGACAGCCGAAGGCCAAGGGCGGCTAAGGAAAACGACGCCCCCTCGCGTCAAGTGCCGCAATCAGGTGCCGCAAAAGGTTTCGCGGACCACTTCCTGCGGCTGCGGCGGGGCGGCCAGGTCGCGGTTTTCCGGGGCCGGGTCGTCGAACGGCGCCGACAGCGCCGACAGCAACCGGTGGAACGGGTCCATGTCGCCGGCGACGGCGGCCGCGATCATCGCCTCGACCCGGTGGTTGCGCGGGATAAGCGCCGGGTTGGCGGCCAGCATGCGCATTTTCGCGTCACGTTCGGTCGCGATCCGCGCCTGCCAACGCGCGTGCCAGCGGTCATATCCGGCGGGATCGGGGAAATGCGCGCGCGCGTCGCCATGGGCCAGGTCGCGGAACGTGTTGGTGAAATCGGCCGACCCCGCGACCATCAGCGCCAGCAATTCGTCGATCAGGGCAGCGTCGCCGTCGCGCATCTCGGCAATGCCGATCTTGGCGGCGAAACGGCGCAGCCGCGCTGCTTCGACCCGGTCGGGCATGGCGTTCACCATTTCGGTAAAGGCGGCGATGGCGGCGTCCTGGTCGGGCATCAGCGGCACCAGCGCCCCGGCCAGTTGCGCCACGTTCCACACGATGACGCGCGCCTGGTTGTCGTACGAGTAGCGCCCGTGCCGGTCGATCGAGCTGTAGACGGTGACCGGGTGGTAGGTATCCATGAAGGCGGCGGGGCCGTAGTCTATCGTCTCGCCCGAAAGCGCGGTGTTGTCGGTGTTCATCACCCCGTGGATGAACCCCACCGACATCCATGCCGCAACCAGATCGGCCTGGGCGGCTATCACCTGGTCGAGCATCTCGCCCGGCGATCCGGCATCGGGGAAATGGCGCGCGCGGGTGTGATCGTAAAGCGCGCGCAGCGCCGCGATGTCCTGGCGCGCGGCGAAATACTGGAACGTGCCGACGCGGATGTGGCTGGCGGCGACACGGGCCAGCGTGGCGCCCGGAAGGGCGGTGTCGCGGTAGACGTCCTCGCCGGTGGCAACGGCGGCCAACGCCCGCGTGGTCGGGATACCCATGGCGTGCATCGCCTCGCTCAGCAGGTATTCGCGCAGCACCGGGCCCAGCCATGCGCGCCCGTCGCCCATGCGCGAATAGGGCGTGCGCCCGGCGCCCTTGATCTGGATATCGCGGCGGTTGCCGGCGCGGTCCACGACCTCGCCCAGCAGGATGGCGCGACCGTCGCCAAGCTGCGGGTTGAAGCCGCCGAACTGATGCCCCGCATAGGCCTGCGCCAGTGGCGCGGCGCCCTCGGGAAGGCGGTTGCCGGCGAATATCGCGGCCAGTTCGTCCGCGTCGCGATCGGTTTCGATGCCAAGCTCGTGGGCGAGCGCGTCGTTGAAAGCCAGCAACACCGGCGCCGTCACCGGCACCGGCGCCTGCCGGGAATAGAGGTGCGCGGGCAGGCGGGCATAGCTGTTGTCGAACGGAATCGTCAGGGTCATGGTGAAAACATATGATCCCGATACCAGTTTGCCAGTGTGCGAGGGCGGTGCAACCCGCAGGTTCAAGCATTTTTCAACCAGCGGCCCTAGTCAGACTATCATTCGTCGAAATTTTCTTGGGAAACGGCATGAATCGGACCTGACGGTTCGTCTGTCATCCCATCATTGTCATCAGCGTTTCTTGAACTGACCGGGCGCGGCGGTGGGGCCTGCCATGCACGCAGATGTTGCCCGATCAGATCATAGAATTCCGGAACGATTCGCTCGACGTCCTCGATGAAAGTGCGACGGCCAGCGAAACGCTTACCGAGGCTTTCGACCAGCAGAACCTCGAACGAGTGCGGGGCGAGCTATGCCCGAAAGTTGGTGACGGCGTGATCAGGCGGCGGTTTGAAGTTGCTTGATGCCGTCCTTGAAGGCAATCCCCTGGACGATCTCGGGCAGGCGGTTTGCGCCGTCCAGCTTTCTTCATTTCGCCTGGGCTGACATCATCAGCCTGAAGGCCATGGCGAGGCCGGTTTTCCGGCTCAGGCAACCCTTGGTCTTGCCGGTCCGGTGGCGGACGGTGGCGAAGGTGCTCTCGATCGGGTTCGAGGTCCGGATGTGCTTCCAGTGTTCAGCCGGGAAGTCGTAGAAGCTGAGCAGCACTTCGCGGTCCTTGACCAGCTTGGCCACCGCCTTGTCGTATTTCACGCCGTAGGTCTCGACGAAGAAGTCGAAGGCGGCGTCGGCGTCAGCCTTGGTCTCGGCCCGGCCCGGATGTCGTGCAGGTGCCCCTTGGCCTTGGGCTGCACGGATTTCGGCATCGCGTTGAGGACATTGCCGGTCTTGTGGACCCAGCAGCGTTGCTCGCGCGTGCTGCCAAAGACCTCGCGCAACGCCGCCCAGAACCCGAGGGCGCCATCGCCGATGGCCAGCTCCGGGGCGCGGGTAAGGCCACGGCGCTTGAGATCGATCAGCAGCTCGCGCCAGCTCTGCGTGCTCTCGCGATAACCGTCAGTGAGGCCGAGAACCTCCTTGCGGCCCCATTCGTCGGCCCCGATCACGACCAGAACGCATTGCTTTTCCTCGGCCATGCGCGGCTGGAAGTAGACGCCATCGGCCCAGATGTAGACAATGCGCCGGGCTCCAAGATCGCGGCGCTGCCAGCGGTCATATTCGTCCCACCACGCAGCCTTGAGCCGCGAGATGGTGGTCGACGACAGCCCCGCCGCGTTCGGCCCCAGGAGCGCCGCGAGCGCCTCCTGAAAATCGCCGCTGGAAATGCCCTTGAGGTAGAGCCACGGCAGCAGTTCCTCGACCGACTTTGCCTTGCGCAGATAGGGCGGCAGGATGGATGACGTGAACCGGACCTTCTCGGTCCCGGCGGCTCGGTCGCGAACCCTGGGCACCTTCACCGGCACCGGGCCGATCCCGGTCATGACCTCGCGCTCCGGCAGATAGCCATGGCGCACGAGGCGGGACCGGCCATCTTCGGTCTTGTCATCGGCATGGGAGGCAAGCAGAGCGGCCAGCTCCGCTTCCACCGCCTGCTCAATCAGACGACGCGCGCCGGAGCGCAGAACCTCCGTCAGCGGATCGCGCGAAGATCCCGATGGATCAGGCAATGGCGTGATGGTAAACTTCGTCATGTGGCATATCCCTTTCTCTCCAGAGAATTGACGGCGTCTGGACACCGCCATGATATGCCGCCCCTCAGGGGCCATCACCAACTTTCAGCTATATCTC
>NZ_JAGXFK010000027.1 GCF_024637375.1 Sediminimonas sp.
AGCAGGACCCTTACAACAACGTGGTGCGTACCGCCTACGAGGCGATGAGCGCGGTTCTGGGCGGCACGCAGTCGCTGCACACCAACGCGCTGGACGAGGCGATCGCGCTGCCGACCGATTTCTCGGCCCGCATCGCGCGCAACACGCAGTTGATCCTGCAGGAGGAAACCGGCGTCACCAACGTGGTCGATCCGCTGGCCGGGTCGTATTACGTGGAGCGGCTGACCCACGACCTGGCCGAAAAGGCGTGGGAACTAATCGAGGAGGTCAAGGAAATGGGCGGCATGACCAAGGCGGTTGCCAGCGGCATGCCCAAGCTGCGCATCGAGGAGACCGCCGCCACCCGGCAGGCGATGATCGACCGCGGCGATGAGGTGATCGTGGGCGTCAACAAGTACCGCAAGGAAACCGAAGACCCGATCGACATCCTCGATATCGACAACGCCAAGGTGCGCGACGGCCAGGTGCGCGCGCTGGAACGTATCCGTGCCACCCGCGACCAGGCCGCCTGCGACGCGGCGCTGGACGAGATGACCCGCCGTGCGCGCGACGGCGGCAACCTGCTGGAAGCCGCGGTAGACGCCGCGCGCGCCCGCGCAACCGTAGGAGAGATCAGCATGGCCATGGAAAAGGTGTTCGGCCGCCACCGCGCCGAGGTCAAGACGCTGGCCGGCGTCTACGGCGCCGCCTACGAGGGCGACGAGGGCTTTGCCGCGATCCAGAAATCGGTCGAGGACTTCGCCGAGGAAGAGGGCCGCCGGCCCCGCATGCTGGTGGTCAAGATGGGCCAGGACGGCCACGACCGCGGCGCCAAGGTGATTGCCACGGCGTTCGCCGATATCGGGTTCGACGTGGATGTGGGGCCGCTGTTCCAGACGCCGGAGGAGGCCGCGCAGGACGCCATCGACAACGACGTGCACGTCGTCGGCATTTCCAGCCAGGCGGCCGGGCACAAGACCCTGGCGCCGCAACTGATCGAGGCGCTGAAGGCGCGCGACGCGGGCGATATCCTCGTGATCTGCGGCGGGGTGATCCCGCAGCAGGATTACGAGTTCCTGAAAAAGGCCGGCGTGAAGGCCATCTTCGGCCCCGGTACCAACATCCCCGAGGCGGCGCAGGATATCCTGAAACTGATCCGCGAAACGCGCGGCTGAGGCCGGGGTGCGAGGGGGGCTGTCCGCCCCCCGCCGCGCGTGCCGCGCGCCTCCCCCCGAGAGTATTGCGGGAAAGATGAAGGACAGGGACATGGTGGAGTTGGATCATCTGGCGGTGGCGGCCGAAACGCTGGAGGCGGGGCGTGCGCATGTCGAGGATGCGCTGGGCGTGGCGTTGCAGCCGGGCGGCGCGCACCCGGATTTCGGCACGCACAACCTGCTGTTGGGGCTGGAGGATGGGCTTTACCTAGAGGTGATCGCCATCGACCCGGCGGCGGCGGCGCCGGGGCGGGCGCGTTGGTTCGACCTGGACCGGTTCGCGGGTACGCCGCGGCTGGCCAACTGGATCTGCCGGTGCGACGACCTGGAGGCCGCGCTGGCGGCGGCGCCGGCGGGGGCCGGCGTGCCGGTGGAGTTGGTGCGCGGCGATCTGCGCTGGCGCATGGCGGTGCCGGGCGACCGGGTGTTGCCGTTCGGGGGCTGTTTCCCGGCGTTGCTGCAATGGCGCGGTGCAGGGCACCCGGCGGCGCGGCTGGCGGCGTCGGGGTGCCGGTTGCGGCGGCTTGTTCTGGCCCACCCCGAGGCGCGCGCGCTGTGCACGGCGCTGGCGGCGGTGCTGGACGATGACCGGGTGGTGGTCGAGGCAGGCGCTGCGCCGGCGCTTGTGGCCGAGTTCGACACCCCGCACGGACGCCGGAGCCTGGCGTGAGGCTGCGCGCGGCCGGGCCGGGCGACGCCGGGGCGGTGGCGGCGATCTGGAACCCGATGATCCGCGACACCGCGGTGACCTTCAACAGCGCGCCAAAGACCGTGGAGGGATTGCGCGCGCAGTTCGCCGCCTGCGCAGCCGAGGGGCGCCCGTTCCTGCTGGCCGAGGAGACGGGCGGCGCGGTCGTGGGCTTTGCCACCTATGGCCGGTTTCGTGCCGGGCCGGGCTATGCGCACACGATGGAGCACACGGTAATCGTGTCGCAGCAGGCGCACGGGCACGGTGTGGGTCGGGCGCTGATGGCGGCGCTGTGCGAGCACGCGCGTGCCGCGGAGGTGCATTCGCTGATCGCGGCGGTGAGCGCCGAAAACCCCGGCGCCGTGGCATTTCACGAGGCGCAGGGGTTCGCACGGGTGGCGCGGCTGCCGCAGGTGGGGCGCAAGTTCGGCCGCTGGATGGATCTGGTGCTGTTGCAGAAATTCCTGTAGGCGCACGCGGCCATGGCGCGCTGACAGCGCCGGCGAATGCGGTTAGGATGAAGGCATGTCGATCTGGTCACGCATCACCGAGGCGCTCTCGGCGCTCAGACAGGGCGAGGGGCTGAGCGCCGTCTTCGACCGGCTGCGCACGGCGAGCGCGCCGGAACGGTCTGTCGCTTTCACCATCGCAGTGCTGGCGCTGTCGGCCAAGATGGCCAAGGCCGACGGGTTGGTGACCCGCAACGAGGTCAGCGCCGCGCGCGAGGTGTTCACCATCGCCCCGCGCGACGTGGCCGGTGCGGCGCGCGTGTTCAACCTGGCGCGCCAGGACGTGGCCGGCTACGAGGAATATGCGCGCCGGATCCGGGCGATGTTCGGCGACGGGAAGGAGTGCCTTTGCGACCTGATGGAGGGGCTGTTCCATATCGCCGTGGCCGACGGTGTCTATCACGAGGCCGAAGATGCCTTTCTGCGCCGGGTGGCGGAGATATTCGAGCTGGATGAGCGCGATTTCCGCCGCCTGCGCAGCCGTTTCGTGCCCGACGAGGCGGACGATCCCTACGCGGTGCTGGGGGTAAGCAGGGATGCCTCGGCCGATGAGGTGCGCCGCGCATGGAAGCAACTGGTGCGCGAGAGCCACCCCGATGCGATGGCCGCGCGCGGCGTGCCCCCCGAGGCGCGGCAGATGGCCGAGAAACGCCTGATCGACATCAACCGCGCGTTCCGGGAAATCGCCGACGAGGTGGCCTGAGGCAGGCGCCCCCGAGGCGCCGTTTCCGGGGCTCGCCCCGTCGCGCGTGCCGCGCGCGCCCCTGGGGATGTTTGTGGAGAGAGGAAATGGCCGATCATGGAAGAGATCGCAAACTGTTGCGCACTTTGGTATAGGCGAGAGGCATGAATCAGGTAGCGAAGATACTGGCGGTGGTGTGCCTGGTGGCCGCCCCCGCCACGGCCGAGCAGCAGCCCCCCGATGGGCCGGGCGCGCAGCAGCCGGATGCGGGCCGGTCACTGATGGAGAAAGGCGCGCGGATGTTCCTGCGCGGCCTGATGGATGAGGCCGACCCGGCGCTGGAAGGGTTGCGCGACTTTGCCGGCGAGATGACCCCGGCAGTGCGCGATTTCCTGCGCGAGATGGGGCCGGCGCTGGCCGGCCTGCTGGAGCGCGTCGAAGACATCACGAATTACCACCCGCCCGAGATGCTGCCCAATGGCGACATCATCCTGCGTCGCAAGCGCGAGGCGCCGGCCCCGCGGCCGGCGCCGCCGGAGGGCGAGATCGAGCTGTGAAAATGCGCGCCGGCGCGGCCGACGGGGGAGGTGGTGCGCCCGTCGCTGTCAGGCCGCGGAATAACCCCGCCGTGCGCGCGCGACGGTGACGCGCGATTGCGCGTCCAGCGTGGCCGCGAGCGATTGGAACCGGGTTTGCGCCACCTCGCCGAAGAGCGGCTCGACCTCGGGCGTGAGGCGTAGTTCGAGGAGCTTCTTCTTGGGGAACCAGCGCAATTCGCCGGGGCTGGCATCCTTTTGCGGCCACAGCATGGCGCCGAATCGCATCGCCTTGCCGAGGACTTCGGCCTGGTGCAGGCTGGCCTCGTCGATCAGCGACACCAGCGGCGCGAAGCGCGCGTTGGCGCGCTTGTTGCTGTAGCGGTGCAGCAAGGCCAGGCCCAGGAACACCCGTTCGGAATGTTTGAGCCCGCCGAGGTTGGCACGGGTGGCGTTGTCAAAGCAGTCCTCGGCGCGGTAATCGGGGTGCGCGCGCCAACTGACGTCATGCAGCAGGCACGCCGCCTTGACGATGCGGCGGCGGTGGTCGGGGGCGGATTTGAACAGCGGGCGGATAAAGGTGTAGAGCGTGCGGCCGAAGCCCGGCAGGCGGGCGTCCTTGGCCTCGGCGTAGGTGCACGATTCGATCAGCGGGTCGCGGTCGCGCAATTGCTGCGGCATCTGTTCATAAAGCATGCCCTCGCGGATACCGTAGCTGCTGATCGCGATGTCGCGGGGGTGAAACGTCTTGACCACCTGCTTGAGCACCTCGGCCGCCAGTGGCACCAGCGCCATGCGGCTTGACGACACGCTGGCGCGCGCGCGCAGCGCATCGGGGTCGCTGTCGGCGATGTATTTCGCCGTCTCGCGGATCGCGGCCGGGCTCATGCGGTATTCGTGCAGCACATGCAGCGGATAGCCGAGCCGCTCCATGTCGATTCGGGCGAAGGCGCGCCACGAGCCGCCGACCAGAAACAGACGGTTCTTTTGCGGGCCCATGTGCCCGGCCATGTCGGATAGGGTTTGCTTGATGAACGCCTTGCGCCCCTTCTTGCCGCCCTTCATGCTGCTGAGTTTGAGCGGGCCGATCTGTGCGCTGATGCGCCGGCCGACGCGGCCGCCCGATATCTCGGCCAGTTCCATCGACGAGCCGCCCATGTCGCAGACCAGCCCGTAGGAGCCCGGCCAGCCAAGCAACACGCCTTGTGCCGAGAGCCGGGCCTCTTCCTCGCCGTCGATCACCCACAGTTGGATGCCGGTCTCGGATTCGACTTCGGCGCGGAACTCGGGGCCATCGGTGGCCTCACGCACGGCGGCGGTGGCCACGGCGGTAAGCGGCGAGATGCCCATGCCATCGGCCAGGTGCCGGAAGCGGCGCATTGCCGCCAGCGCGCGCATGCGCCCCTCGGGGTTGAGCTTTCCGGTTTTCGACATCCCGGCGCCGAGGGCGCACATGATCTTTTCGTTGTAGAAATATGCTGGGCTGCGGGCGGCGCCGTCGAAAACCATCAACCGCACCGAGTTCGAGCCGACATCGACAACGCCGACGCGCGACAGCGCCCGCGACGAGGCGTCGTTGAACAGCGGCCGCCCGAACGGGCCCCAATCGTGTGGCTGCGGCTCAGGCGTGCCGTCCATGGCTGGTGATCCCCCTCGAGGTGACGCGCGCGCGCACAATGCGACAGGCGCGACGGGGCGTCAATCGGGCACGGTTGCGGGGGCAGCGGCGAATGGGCGCGGGGCGGGTGCGCGTTCAGTCCTCGGTGTGGGTGAGCTGCGGCACGTCACCGGCGCCGGCCGAGCCACGCCCCGACAGCGACGGGTATTCCATGAAGAAGCGGTGGCAGTTGAAGGCAAACGTGCCCTCTGGCACCTCGGCGCGCTCAAAGCTGCCGTCGGGCGACATCACCCAGCTTTGCGCCACGTCGGCCATGTTGGCGGCCATGATCTGGCTGACGATCTGGGCCTTGACGGTGGCGTTCTCGATCTCGACCAGCGTTTCCACCCGCCGGTTGAGGTTGCGTCCCATCCAGTCGGCCGAGCTGATGAAGACGCGCGCCTTCTTGTGCGGCAGGCCATGGCCGTTGCCGAAGCACACGATGCGCGAATGTTCCAGGAACCGCCCGACGATGGATTTCACGCGGATATTTTCCGACAGGCCCTCGACCCCGGGGCGCAGCCCGCAGATGCCACGCACCACGAGGCTGATCCTGACCCCGGCCTGGCTGGCGGCGTAGAGCGCGTCGATCACTTCCGCCTCGACCAGCGCGTTCATCTTGGCCCAGATCACCGCCGGGCGGCCGGCGCGGGCGTGCTCGATCTCGGCCGCGATCATGTCGAGCAGGCGCTGCTTGAGCGAGATCGGCGAAATCGCGAGGTTTTCCAGGCCCTCGGGCTGGGCATAGCCCGACAGGTAGTTCATCACCTTGGTGGCGTCGCGGCCGAGCTTGGTATCGCAGGTGAACAGCGACAGGTCGGTGTAGATGCGCGCGGTGATCGGGTGGTAATTGCCGGTGCCGTAATGGGTATAGGTAACGAGGTGCTCGCCCTCGCGCCGCACCACGGTGGAAATCTTGGCGTGGGTCTTGAGGTCGAGAAACCCGTAGACCACGTGCGCGCCGGCGCGTTCCAGCCGCCGCGACTGGCGGATATTGGCGGCCTCGTCGAAGCGCGCCTTCAATTCGACCAGCGCGGTGACCGACTTGCCGTCCTCGGCCGCCTCGCACAGTGCGGCGACGATGGGCGAGTTCTTGGATGTGCGGTAGAGCGTTTGCTTGATTGCCACCACGTCGGGGTCGCGCGCGGCCTGTTGCAGGAAACGCACCACCATGTCGAAGGTCTCGTAGGGGTGGTGCAGCAGCATGTCCTTCTGCCGGATGGCCGCGAACATGTCGCCGTCGTGATCCTGCACGCGCTCGGGCACGCGCGAGGTGAAGGCGGGCCACATCAGGTCGGGGCGGGATTCCAGGACCAGTTCCTCGACGTCGGCGATGCCGATCATGCCGGTCACCTCGACCACTTCGTCGGAGGTGACATGCAACTCGTTCATGATCAGGTCGGTCAATTCCCCGGGGGCGCCGGCGCTGATCTTCATGCGCACGACCTCGCCGCGCTTGCGCCGCTTGAGGGCGGTTTCGAATTCGCGCACCAGGTCTTCGGCTTCTTCCTCGACTTCCAGGTCGCTGTCGCGCAACACCCGGAAGGCGCAGTGACCGCGCATCTCGTAGCCGGGAAACAGGCTGTCGAGATGTTCCAGCAGCAATTCCTCGAGCGGCAGCAGCCGGTGTGTGCCTTCGGGCGCGGGCAGCGCCACGAAGCGGTCGATCTGTGCCGGGATCGGCAGCAGCGCCCGAAGGGGGCGCTTGTCGTTGTGCCGCTCCAGTTGCAGCGCCAGGCTGAATCCGGTGTTTGGGATGAACGGGAACGGGTGTGCCGGGTCGATGGCCAGCGGCGACAGCACCGGGAACACGCGGTCGAGGAACACCGTGTCGAGGTGGCGCTTGTCGTCCTGCGTCAACCCGGAGCGGTCGAGGATGGTGATGTTCTCGGCGTCCAGTTCCTGCCGCAGATCCGTGAATATGCTCTGCTGGGCCTCCATCAGGCGACGCGCGTCGGCGTTGATCAGCTTGAGCTGCTCGGCCGGAGTCAGCCCGTCCATGGCCGGCGTGGTGTTGCCCGCCTGCGCCAGTTCACGCAGGCCGGCGACGCGGACCGTGTAGAATTCGTCGAGGTTGGCGGCCGAGATCGACAGGAAGCGCACCCGTTCCAGCAGCGGCACGCGCGGGTTCTCGGCCTCTTCAAGGACGCGCCAGTTGAAGCCCAGCCAGCTCAGCTCGCGGTTGTAGAAGCGGGCCGGGCCGGTGAGGTCGAGCTCGGGTAGCGCCTGCGGCGCATCGAAGGGCGCCTTTAGGAAATCCGCATGAGTCATGAGGGGCTTGTGCTCAATTCCTGTGACATTGGAATGACGGACTGTGGCGGTGCGGAAGGAAATTGTCCAGTGTCGCGCGGCAGGCGCGCCGGGATGCGCCGGGCGTGCCGGGGCAGGCAGGCAATGGCGCGGGTCAGTACCAGGCGTCGGGCATCGAATCCTTGCGCTCAGCGATGAAATCGCGCAGCGCCGCGTCGGTGGCGGGGTCGATGGCGGGCGGCTCATAAGCGGCCAGCATTTCGCGCCAGCGCGTGTTGGCGCGTTGCAGCGCGTCCTCGCGCCCGGCCTCGACCCAGGTTTCCCAGGGCCTGTCGTCGTTGATGGCGCTGTCCCAGTAGGCGGTCTCGAAGTGGCGCATGGTGTGCGCGGTGCCGAACATGTGGGTGCCCGGCCCGCCCTCGGCCAGCGCGTCGAAGGCCAGAGTTTCGTCGGTTACGTCCAGCCCGTTGGCGTAGGTGTGCAGCATTGCGCAGATATCGGTGTCGAGCACGAATTTCTCGAACGACATCGACAACAGCCCGTCCAGAAACCCGGCCGAGTGCAGCACGTAGTTGGCACCGCATTGCACCGCCGACATCATCGACATCATCGCCTGGGTCATCGCCTGCCCGTCGGGCAGCTTGGAGGTGCTGAAATTGCCCGCGCAGCGCAGCGGCAGGTTCAGCCGCCGCGCCAGTTGCCCCATCACCAGCGAGCCGAGCGCCGGTTCCGGTGTGCCGAAGGTGGGCGAGCCCGAACGCATCGACAGCGACGACAGGAAACTGCCCAGGATGGTCGGCGTGCCGGGGCGGACAAGCTGCGTGAGCGCGCAGCCGACCATGGATTCGGCAAGGTTCTGCGCTACCGCGCCGGCCATGGTCACCGGCGCCACCGCGCCGCCCAGAAGGAACGGTACGTGGATAGACCCCTGACCGGCGGCGGCATAGGTGCGGATGCCGCGGGTCGACACCCCGTCCCACACCATTGGCGAGGTGGCGTTGAAATTGCCCATGATGACGCAGTTTCGGTCGACGAAATCGGCGCCGAAGAGGATGCGGCACATCTCGATGCTGTCGGCGGCGCGCTCGGGGGCGGTGATCGAGCCCAGGAACGGCCGGTCGGAATAGCGGATGTGGGCATGGACCATGTCGAGATGGCGCTTGTTCACCGGCTCGTCGGTGGGCTCGCAGATGGTGCCGCCGGAATGGTGCAGCCATGGCGAAGCCTGGCCGAGTTTCACCAGCGCCTCGAAATCGGCCAGCGTGGCGTGGCGGCGGTTGCCGTGCATGTCCAGGATGAAGGGCGAGCCGTAGGAGGGGGCGAAGACCATCGCATCGCCGCCGATCTCGACCGAATTGGCCGGGTTGCGGGCGTGCTGGGTGAACCGCGCCGGCGCGGTTTGCAGGATGTCGCGGATCAGGCCGGGCGCGAAACGCACGTTCCATGCCTGATCGCCGGCGGGGCTGACCCGGCCGCCGGCCGCGCGGAACATTTCGACCGTGTCGGGGTCGTCGCGGAACTCGATGCCGATCTCGTCGAGCAGCCGGTCGGCGGCTGCCTCGATGCGCGCGAGCGCGGCGTCGCCGAGGATGTCGTAGGTCGGCACCCGGCGGTTGATGAAAGGCACCCGCAGCGCCGGGTTTTCCCCCGGCGTGGCTGAACGTTGCGGCTTACGCCCCGGGCGGCCGCGGCGGGGCGGGGCGCGGCCATCGGTGCGGGGGCTGTCGCTGTCGCCTTGCGGGGTGCCTTGTTGCATCGCTGTCATCCTGTCTGGCGGGCAATAGTGTGCTTGAGGACACGACAGCACGGGTGTGGACGCATTGTCGGTGCCGAAAACGACATGTGTGTCGTTAAAGTTGACGATACTGTTGGAAATTGCGGTCACATCGAAACGCTGTTACGTCACCGGGGACAGCGGGGAGCAGGTTTTGACACGTCTGAAACCGGAAAAGACCAGCGGTTGGCGCGGCTCGGAAGAGCTGTGGCTGCAAGCCGCCTACGAGACGCTGGTCGAGCAGGGCGTCGATGCCGTCAAGGTGATGGAACTTGCCAAGCGGCTGGAGCTGTCACGAACCAGCTTCTACGGCCATTTCGACAGCCGCGAGGCGCTGCTGGCGGCGCTGGTCGAGCGCTGGCGCGTCAAGAATACCGGCAACCTGCTGGCGCGCACCCAGGCCTATGCCGAAACCATTGCCGAGGCGCTTTTCAACCTGTTCGATTGCTGGCTGCGTGACGATCTTTTCGACGCGCGGCTGGATTTCGCGATTCGCAACTGGGCGCTGGCCGACCCGGAACTGCGCGCGGTGCTGGAGGCCTCGGACCAGGACCGGATCGACGCGATCGAGGCCATGTTCGCGCGATTCGGATACAGCCCGGACGACGCGCGCGTGCGCGCCTACACCGTCTATTTCACGCAGATCGGTTATATCTCGATGATGGTCGAGGAGCCCCCCGAGCCGCGCATTCGGCGCATGCCGCTCTACGTCGAAACCTTCACCGGCACCTGCCCCACCGAGGCCGAGATCGCCCGCTTTGCCGCGCGTCACGGGATGTCGGCCGATTTCGTGCAGGGCCGCGCGGGCGGGCAGACAGAGCTGTAGCGGGTCGGTCGAAAGCCCGCGGCCGGTCATTGGGGGGCGCTGCCCCCGTCGCCTTGCGGCGACTCCCCCGGAGTATTGCGGGAAAGATGAAGGCCCCGGGCGTTGCAGGCACGCCCGGCTTCATCTTTCCAAAAATACTCCCGCCGGAGGCGGCCGGCGGCGCGTCGGGCTGCCGGGCTCATAAATCCTTGAGCAAGCGCAACGCGTCGTAGATCGCGGCGTGGGTATTGCGCGCCGCGACCGCGTCGCCGATGCGGTAGAGCGCGAAGGCGCCGTCGGGATTGTCGCCCTCGGGCTGCGGGTGGCCGGCCAGCAGCGCATCCTGATCCACGGCGCCGCGGTTGCGCGAGTGCGCCTTGAGATCGAAGTAGAGATCGTCAAGCGGCACGGTGCCGTGGTTGACGACGACCTGGTCGAAATCGCGCGTCTCGCGGTGGTCGGAATAGTCGGTGCCGATCACCGCGCGCAGGCGGTTGCCGTCGCGGCGCACGGCCTTCAGGCGGTAGGTGACGGTAAAGCTCACGTCGCGCGATTGCAGGCTGCGCATGTAGGGCACCAGGTTCATCGCCATCACGTCGGGGGCGAAGCTGCGGTCAGGGGTCATCACCTCGACATGGGCGCCGGTGGCGGCGACCACTTCGGCGGCCTGCAACGCGGGGTGGTCGCCGGCGTCGTCGTAGACCAGCACCCGCGCGCCGGGTTTCACGTCGCCGGCGATGATGTCCCAGGCCGACACGACCAGGTCGTCGCCTTCTTCCAGCACCTGTGTGTGCGGCATACCGCCGGTGGCGACGATCACCACGTCGGGCCCTTCGGCGATGACGTCGGCGGCCTCGGCATAGGTGTTGAAACGAAAGTCCACGCTGCGCGCGGCGCATTGGGCCATGCGCCAGTCGATGATGCCCATCATTTCGCGCCGACGGGGGCTTTGCGCGGTCAGGCGCACCTGCCCGCCGGGGTCGGCGGCGGCCTCGAACACGCACACGCAATGGCCGCGCTCGGCGGCGACGCGCGCGGCTTCCAGCCCGCCGGGCCCGGCGCCCACGACCACGACGCGCTTGCGCGCCCCGGCGGGGGCAATGGCGTGAGGCATTGATAATTCGCGCCCCGTGGCGGCGTTGTGGATGCACAGCGCATCGCCGGCCTGGTAGATGCGGTCGAGGCAATAGGTGGCGCCGACGCAGGGGCGGATGTCGTGCTCGCGGCCCTCGATGATCTTGCGCACGATATGCGGGTCGGCCATGTGCGCGCGGGTCATGCCGACGAG
>NZ_JAGXFK010000028.1 GCF_024637375.1 Sediminimonas sp.
CGCATCCTCGCGGCGGTCCGAGATCAACCAGCCCTGCACGGCGCCCGCGCCGATCCGTTCGGGCAGCACCGCCGTCCAGCCGCCGTCGGGGGCGAACCCCATCGCGGCGTAATAGGGCTGCACGAAGGTATCGGGTGCCACCACGCCGGTATCGGCGGCGAAAAGCAGCCCCGCGCCGCCGCCCGTCACCGCGCCGCGCGCCGCCGCGACCACCGGGCAGGGCAGCGACAGAAGCCGCATGACGACATCCTGCAATACCGGCACGACCGCGTCGGAATAGGCCTGCGCCCGATCCTCGGCCGCTGCCTGCGCAAATCGCGCGACATCACCGCCGCTGGTGAAATGACGCCCGCCGGCCAGCAGCACGAAACCCGGCGCGCGTGCCTCGGCGTTGTGCAGCGCGTCGCCCAGTGCGTCCAGCAGCCCCGGTTCCAGCGCATTGGCGCGCGGGGCCTGCATGCGGACGACAAGCCCCGCGCCGCCGGCGCAGTCATCGACCACCACCGGCGATGTCATGGCGCGATACCGTCGCGGATCATGGCGAAGCCTTCGGTCACGACGCGGTCGATATCGGGGGCGTCGTCCCAGATGACAAACCGCTCGCCCAGGGTCTTGGCGATGCCCATCAATGCCCAGGCGCGCACCTCGGCGTCGCCGGGCGACACTTCGCCGGCGCGTTCGGCCTCGATTAGCTGCGCCTCGTAGGCGCGCGCGAAGCCCGCGAAGTATTGCCGGTATGCTTCGGGGTCGACGAAGCGCGCCTCCTCCACGATGCGGTAGAGCGACGGGCGCGCCGCGACGAAGCGCAGGAATGCCTCAAGCCCCGCGCGCTCGGCGTCCAGCCGGTCGCCGGCCCTTTGCACGGCCTCGGTGATGCCGGCGCGCGTCAGTTTGCCCATTTCCATGACCAGTTCGCGAAACACCTCTTCCTTGCCGGGGAAGTAGATGTAGAACGTGCCAAGGGCGGTGTCGGCGCGGCGGGTGATCTCGGCGATCGAGGCGGCCGCGTAGCCTTGCGTGCCGAACACCTCTTCGGCGGCACGCAGGATCGCCTCGCGCCGGGCAAGGCCGCGTTTGGTCTTGGGTCTGGCGAACTTGCTCATAATGACATGAATAATGATTCATGTTTCATTTGCAAGGGCGTTCTTGCGACCCGTCCTGCCGCAGCTCGGCGCAGGGCGCCGCCGACTGCTTTTTGGGGGCATTTTCCAACCTTGTCAGGTTATTGTGGACGCCGCATACTTTCCGCTGACCTTGCAATCGAACGAGATAATACCAACCTGTGTCGGTGGACACACCATTTTTGGAAAGGATTCAGCAAATGACCGATAAAGAACAGTACATCGAGAAAGCCAAGGCGAAGATCGACCAGTGGAACGCCGAGATCGAGAAGATGAAGGCCAAGATCGACGAGGCCGGGGCCGACGCAAAGATCGAGCAGCAAAAACAGCTCGACGAAATGCGCGTCAAGCGCGACGAGGCCGAGGAAAAGCTCAAAGAGATGCGCGCCGCCAGCGACGATGCCTGGGCCGACATGAAGTCCGGTTTCGACAAGGCGTGGGACAACATCTCGGGCGCCTTTCAGAACGCCATGTCGCGTTTCAAGTGAGGAGGGTTAGCCAATGAATTTGCTTGAGCACCTTCGTGGTATCGCCGTTGCGACCGCGCTGGCAGGTATCGCCTTGCCTGTCGCTGCGCAGGATACCAGCCCACTTACAACGACCGGCAAGGTGCGCGCCGAGGTGTCAGAGGCGATGGAGGCCATCGCCGACTACTCGGCGCAGGAGCGCGACCAGGCCCTCACACAGGCACGCGAGGCCCTTGACCGGCTTGATGCCGTGATCGAGCGGCGCGAGCAGGCCCTGCGCGAGAACTGGGCCGGGATGTCGGAGGCCGCGCGCGAAACCGCCCGTGCCCGCCTGCGCGACCTTCGTGAGGCCCGCAACACGCTGGGCGAACGCTATGGCGCACTGAAGGCGGGCGCTGGCAGCGCCTGGGAAGAGCTTAAATCCGGTTTCTCCGATGCATGGAGCGCCTTCTCGGAAGCATGGAACGCCGCTGGCGATGATGCCTCGGCCGACTGATCGGCCGCTGGCGACTGCCTGCGCCTAGTCCGCGGGCAGTCGTTGCACCCGCATCGCCGACGCCCTTGTCGCGGAAACGATCATGGAAACATCTCTCTGGATCGTCGCCGCGGCGGCGCTGGTGACCGCGATCACGACAGGCGTGGGCGCGCTGCCGTTCCTGTTCGTCAAGAACCTCGGCAAACGCACCATGGGCTGGTCGAATGCTGCCGCATCCGGGCTGATGCTGGCAGCCAGCCACAGCCTGATCGCCGAGGGTGCGTCGCTTGACATCGTCCTGACACTGGCAGGCGTGGTGGCAGGCCTTGGGGCGATTGTCGTCGCCGACAGGCTGCTGGCGGGCGCCGGCGAGGTGGAGGTTGCCGACCTCGAAGGCGCGAGCGCGACCAAGGCGCTTCTGATCCTGGGAATCATGACGGCGCATTCGTTCGCTGAAGGGGTCGGTGTGGGCGTGTCTTTCGCCGGGACCGAAGGCCTGGGCACCTTCATCACCACAGCCATCGCCTTTCACAACGTCCCCGAGGGGCTGGCCATCGCGCTGGTGCTGATCCCGAAAGGCTCACCCGTCTGGAAGGTGGCGCTCTGGGCGGTGTTTACCAGCCTGCCGCAGCCGATCATGGCCGTGCCCTCTTACCTGTTTGTCGAGACCTTCCGCCCGTTCCTGCCCGTGGGGCTGGGCCTTGCCGCCGGCGCGATGATCTGGATGGTATTCTCCGAGCTTTTCCCTGCGGCCCTCGAAAATGTCGAAAGCGGCTCAGCCGCGACGGCCGTCACGCTGGCCTTCGCGGCGATGATGGCGTTCCAGATGCTCGTCCTCGCGTACTGAGCGCACAGTATCAAGGCGCCGCCGGCCTCGGTCATTCGCTCGCGACGAAGACTTTGAAGCTGGTGATGATTTCTTCCTTCGGTTCCCCGCAGCCCGACGCACGTCAGACGAGATTGCGCTCAATCGTGACCTCGTGGCGTTCGTCGCGGACCGCGCTGTCGTTGGCAAAGGCTTGCAGCCGTGCCGTGATGTGAAAGGCGGTCGGGCTGCTGGTCAGGCGGGTCGTCGTGACCGTGCGCACCGACCACCCCTCGCGGCGCATCTCGTGGGTCCAGGTCACCTCGCCCTCTGCCGACGTCGGATCGTCCGGCAACACGGAATACCGCTCCACCCCTTCGGCGGAGTGGGTGATCTCGTGTTCGGTGATATGCGCGGCGCCTTCGTGGTCGCGTACCTCGATGGTGACGCGGCCGGTGTCGACATCTTCTGACAGCATCCATTCCGATTGCGGGGGCGTCTCGAACTGCTGATCCAGCGGTTGCCCGGCGCGCGGCGTGGCGAAGGCCGGTTCGACCTCGGGCTTTTCGGCGCGCAGGGGCAGTGTGAGCGTCGTCTTGTCCGTGATGACTTCCATCGTCACCGGTTCCGGTGCCGGCCAGGCGAGCGGAAAATAGCAGGTCGAGAGGCCCAACCGGATGCGGTGACCGCTCCGGAAGGTTTGCGCGACATGTTTCATAGGGACATCGACGGTATAGGTCTGCCCGGGCATCAGCGGTTCGGGGTGCTCGTGGCTGTCGCGATGCGTGAGGTTCAGCAGGCCGTAGCTGACCCTTGTCGCCGCCCCATCGGGGGCGACATCCATCAGCCGCACGGCCACCTGCGCGACGGGCCGGTCGACGCTGAAAGTCAGCGTCAGCTTGGCGTCGCCTACCATGTGCAGTGGCTCTGACAGCGGTTCGGTCTCGAAGGTCAGGCTCCCGGCGTCGTCGCGCCGCTGGTCGCCGGGCTGATCGCCGGGGTGCGCGTAAGAGCACCACTTGCCGCCGTGCCGCCCGACCCAGAGCGGGGAGGCGATTTCTAGCGCCCCACCCGGCAGGTCGCCCGTGGCCGACAGGCGCCCGTCGGCGCCAAGCGCAAAGGCGGTCGGGGTGACGTTCGGCGAAGGCCACGCAGGTTCGGTGATCCAGTGCCCGTCGCGGCGATCATAATGCGTCTGCGGGTGGGCGTGGTCTTGCAGGAACAGTCGCAGCGGCGGCTCGTCCATTATGCCGGTGTCCTCGTTCTTGAGCCATTGATCCCACCAGCGGGTTTCCTCGTTCAGCCAGTCGATGGCCGGGCCGGGTTCGCCGACATGCGGATACTTGTGCGCCCATGGCCCGACGATCCCTTTGGCCGGGCCGGGCAGGTTCTCGACCAACCGGAACACGCTGCGGCAATAGCCATCGGCCCATCCGCTCACCGCGTAGACGGGGATGGTGATGTCGGAATAGTCCTCGCAGACCGAGCCGTGTTTCCAGAAATCATCGCGGGTCTGATGCTCCAGCCAATTCTTGAGCCACAGGCCCGACCCGTCGAGCCGCGCCTCCCACATCTCGCGCCAGCGCTCGCCGACATGCACCGGGTCGGGCGGCAGGGTGTTGATGCCGAACATCACCGACGCCCACGAGAGTTGCTCCCCAAGCAGCGTGCCGCCCATGTAATGCACGTCATCGGCATAGCGGTCGTCGGTGGAACAGATCGACACCACGGCCTTGAGCGCAGGCGGTTGCAGCGCGGCCAGTTGCAGCCCGTTGAACCCGCCCCAGGAAATGCCGACGATCCCGACGCCGCCATCGCACCATGCCTGTTCGGCGATCCAGGCAATGAGGTCGCAGCCGTCCTGCAACTCGATCTCGGTGTATTCATCCGTCATCACGCCATCGGATTCGCCGGTGCCGCGCAGATCGACGCGAACGTAGGCGTAGCCTTGCGCGGCAAGCCACGGGGCGCGGGCGTGGTCGCGCTCAAGCGTCTTGTCGTTCTTGCGGTAGGGGATGTATTCAAGGATCGCCGGAACCGGCTGCGCCTTGGCGTTCTCGGGCATCCAGATGCGCGCGGCCAGGTGCGTGCCATCGGGCATCGGGATTTCAAGATGCTCGATTTCGCGTACGGACGCGGGCAGCGGATGGTCGATTCGCATGGACTTGTTCCGAAATTGGGGCGGGGGAGGGTACGCTGGAGCTATCGCGCCGATACGCCGCGATGTCCAGCGCCCCGGCACCGTTATTCCACGATGTCGGTGAATTCGTAGTTCAGCCGCTTCATGACCTGCTCGTAGTTCCACAACAGCTTGGATTGCTTGCCCGCCCCCATCCAGACTGACGCCACGGCGTAGCTGTAGGCATCCTGTTCGGGCAATTCCGACAGCTTCATACCCCGACTGACGTAAGAGACGATACGGGTGCCGTCGACCTGTTCCGACGCGACCTCGATCTCGGCGCGCGAGGGCGCGCGCGCCACGGTCGCGTCGTTGAAGAACACCCTGTAAAAGAACTCGGCCGCGACGTTTTGCGGCCCTTCGCCTTGCGGCATGTCGGGCTTGCGCCCCAGCCCCAGGTCAACCGTCACCTGCTGATGGCTGACGCCGTCGACCATCTCGAACAGGTCGCAATGCGACTGCGCGATGCGGGTGTTGATCTCCAGCAGCCAGATCTTGTTTTGCACCTCGTCCCAGTAATACTCGACATTGAACCCGGCATTGTCATAGCCGATATGCTCCATGACCTTGCGGGTGATCTCGTTCATCTGGTCCTGCACGCGCTTCGGCAGGGTCGAGGGGTAGAGATAGTAGAAAAAGCTCAGCACCTGCGGATAGCGGATCGAATCGACGATGCCATAGGGCACCACTTCGCCCTCGTGCACATAGCCCTCGACGGTGCATTGGCGCCCGCCGATCACCTGTTCGGCCATGCAGTAGTGCCCCTCGATGGCCTTGATGTCGTCGGGCAGGTCGGCCTGATCCAGCACGTAGTTGAACGGCTCGGAAATCTGGCCGATCTCCTCGCGGAAGGCGGCAACGGCGTAGTCGAAATCCTCGGGGCTATCGATGCGAAAGCCCAGCCGCGAGCCCGACGACTTGATCGGTTTCACGAAGAACGGAAAGCTCAGATCGGCCTCGCCGATCCGCGACAGCGCGTTGTCGTCGAACGGATCGAAGGCGGTGAATTTCGGCACGTGTTCGGGGATCGCCTCGGCCATCACCTTGCGCGACCAGTACTTGTGCTCGCATTTCAGCAAGGATTCCAGCGAGGCGTTGCGGGTGCCGTATTTCGCGCACAAGAGCGGCAGCATGGTGGACACCGGAAAGTCGATATAGCCCACGATCGCGTCGATCGAGCCTTGATGCGCGTCGAGCGTCGCCTCGGCCTCGGCCAGCATGGCGGGAATGTCGAAATCCTGCGTCTCGGACACCGCCGCAGCAGTCAGCAGCGGGTGAAAGGCCACGTCATCCACGCCTCTGAGCCGCTTGAGCCGCTCCGCGTTCAGATCGTTCATCCCGACGACGAATACGTTCCTTGTCATTCTTGCGGTCCTTTCATGTCAGGGCGCGCGGCAATCGACCACGCGGCGTGCCTCGCCACGCGGCCTCATCGCGCTCACGCTTGGGCCAGGTCGGCCTGAACCGGGAAACTGCGTCCCTTCAGCCGCTCGGTGGTGCCGGCGATGTCATCGACCAGCAGCAGCAGGAAATCCCCGGGTTGTGCATCCGCGATGGCGCGGCGCACGGCCTCGTGCTCGTCCATGATGACATGCACTGCACAGTCCGATCCGGCGCTGGTGGCACCCTCGCGGATGAGCGCGGCGGTTTCGCCCTCGGCTCGCCCGCGCGCGTCGGTTTCGTAGATATAGAGGATGTCGCACATCTTGGCGAGTTGTGCACCGAGCGCGGCAAGATCCTCGTCGCGGCGGTTGCCCGGCGCTGTCGAGACGCCGATCTTGCGTTGCTGGCCCAGCCCGGCGACCAGCGGTTCCAGCGCCTTGAGAGCGGGCACGTTATGCCCGTAGTCGATCAGGCACTTGACGCCGTCGGCCTCGAAATAGTTGGTCCGGCCCGGCATCTGCGCAGGTGTCGGATGGAAGGTCAGCAACCCGGCGCGGATATCCTCGATATCGAGGCCATGGGCAAGCGCGACCGCCGTGGCGGCCATCGCGTTCTGCACGTTGAAGGGCGCGTGCCCCTCAAAGGCGATCGGGACGTCGTTGACGTCCACCACATCCACCACGACCTTGCCGCGCATCACGACGATGCGCCCGTGTTTGACGGTGACAACCATGCGCATCTCGCTCAGGTGTTCTTGCAGCGCGGGGTTTTCCGGGTCCATGGTGAAATATATGATCTTGCCGCGCGCCCAATAGGTGCCATGCTCCATCACCAGCGGGTCATCGGCGTTGAGCACGCAATGGCCACCCTCGCGCTTGACGGCGTCCACCACAACGGTCTTGCAACGCGCCAGCTCGTCCAGCGTGTGGATGTCGCGTTCGCCCAGGTGGTCCGAGGCGATATTGAGAAGCACGCCGACATCGCATTCGTCAAACCCCAGGCCACGGCGCATGATGCCGCCGCGTGCAACCTCCAGCACCGCATGTTCCACCGTGGGTTCGCGCAGCACCGCCTGCGCCGCCGCGGGGCCGGAATAGTCGCCGCGCAAAATTACGTGGTTGTCGATCTCGACGGTGCCGGTGCAGCCCATGCCGACGGAATGCCCCGACTGGCGCAGGATATGCGTGGTCAGGCGCGTCGTGGTGGTCTTGCCGTTGGTGCCGGTGATCACGGTGATCGGAATGCGGCCGTTGTCGGTCGGGTCCGGGAACAGCATATCGACCACATGTTCGCCCACGGGCCGCGGGGTGCCGTGGGTGGGCGCCATGTGCATTCGGAATCCGGGGCCGGCATTCACCTCGACCACGCCCGCCGATTGTTGTTCAAGCGGTTGGGTCAGGTTTTCCGCCAGCAGGTCAATACCGATCACGTCAAGCCCGATCAGGCGGGCGATCCGCTCCATCTCGAACTTGATGTCGGGATGCACCTCGTCGGTGAGGTCTGTCGCCGTTCCGCCCGTCGAGATGTTGGCGGTGGACTTGAGAAACACCATTTCGCCCTCGGGCGGCACGCTGTCGGGCGTCAGGCCCGCCTGTTCCAGCATCCGGCGGGTTTGCTCGTCCACATGTATCTGCGTGAGCAGGTTCTCGTGGCCGACGCCGCGCCGGGGGTCTTCGTTGGCCTTGTCGATCAATGCCCCGATCGTCGACTTCCCGTCGCCGGTTACATGCGCGGGCCTGCGCCGGGCGGCGGCGACCAGCTTGCCGCCGATCACCAGCATCCGGTGGTCCTCGCCCTTGATATAGCTTTCGACGATCACCGCGGTTGTGCCGCCCCGCACCCGCGCCAGCGCCGCCTCGTAGCCCGATTCCAGGTCTTCGACACTGGTGATGTTGGTGGTCACGCCGCGCCCGTGATTGCCCGCCAGCGGCTTGGTCACCACCGGCCAGCCGATCCATTCGGCGGCCTCTTTCACCTCGTCCCACGAATAGCAGGTGTAGCCCTTGGGCACCGCGATGCCGGCGTCGGCAAGTATCTGCTTGGTCCAGTCCTTGTCGTCGGCGATCGAGTGCCCGATGATGCCCGATCCGTCTGTCACCGTGGCCTGAAAGCGGCGCTGCTTCACCCCGTGGCCCAACTGGGTATAGCTGGTGCCTTCCGTCAGGTTGTAGTGCGGGATGTTGCGCGCTTTGGCGGCGCCCACGATGGCCCCGGTCGAGGGCCCGAGCGCATTGGCATCGCGCACCGCCTTGAGGTGGTCGATGACCGGGCCGAGGTCGACATGGCCACCGTCATAAAGTGTGCGCACGACATCGACGGCCGCCTCGCCCGCCGCAAGGCCGGTGGCCTCGTCGCGATAGCGGTAAACCACGTTGTATATGCCGGCCTCGTAGCTGTCGACGGTCTTGCCGTAGCCCACCGAAAGTCCGACCAGGTTCTGCAGCTCGATCGCCACATGCTCGACCATGTGGCCGGCATAGGTGCCATTGCGCACCCGTTGCAGGAACCCGCCGGGTTCCCCGACCGAGCAGCGATGATGGTGGATGGTGGGGATGATCGCTTCGAGCTTTTCGGCGATCCCCGGGACCTTGTCGCTCGGCCGGTCTTCGAGATCCTCGATATCGAGCCGCATGAAGATGGCTTGATAGCGGCTGTAATAATTCGGCCCGCGCAGTGCGCGGTGCTCAAGTATACGCATTCCTTTGCTCCAGGCCCTTGGTCCCGAGCTCGTCCGCACTCAGGACTCGCCGGTCCGACATGCTGTATGCGTTGCCATCGACCAGCGCATGCATTTTGACGTTGTGGACGCTTACCGCCTCACCGTCAGCGAGTTCGAATACATTGGAACCGGTAATTTCGGAACTGTCAACGAGGATCACGTGACCGGGCCCGAAGGCATGGATCGTGTCGTTCTCGAACAGAACCGCAGCATCTTCGCCAAGGCCGACACCCAGATACTCGGGATTCGTCGCGCCCACCTCCATCAGGCGCGAAAACCGCCCGCGTTCAAGGAAATGCGTGTCGATGATCACCCCGTCGATCAACCCGAAGCCCGCCGTCATCCTGACCGCGCCCTTGCGCAGCGCGTCGACCGCCTGACCGCCATAGACCATCGTCGTCGACTGACAGGCCGCCCCAGCGCTCGTTCCGGCGACGACCGCGCCGTCCTCGTACCGCTTGCGGATCGCGGCAAGCGCCTCTGATCCGCCGAAAATGCTGGTCAGGCGCATCTGGTCCCCGCCCGAGATGAAGATGACATCGCTTTGCGATATCATCTCAAGCATGGCCGTGTCCGCGGCATCCGCTCGTTCGCGAATCCGGATATCCATGACCTTGCCGGCGCCCAGTTTCTCGAACACCTCGCGATATTGCTCGAACACCTCATCGGGGATGCTGCTGGCGGTGGTGATCACGCCGACGCGCGGCTGAGGTGCTTGCGCGAATTTCAGAACCCGGCGCAGGATTCCGGTTTCCGACGCCTTGTCTTCGGCGCCGCCGATGGCAACCAGTTTGCCGTTTGACACGGGTTTGATGGGCATGTTCATGAAATGATCTCCGGACGCGGTAGGCTACATCTATATATTGTGGAAATTATCACGCCACAAACAAGATTGTTAGCGGAACCTTTTCGACAATCCCCCGGTGGCGTCGCAACGTCACATCCGTCACCTTTTGCGTATGATGTCGCGCCGGGTCATGATTCGTCCGGTAATGGCAGCCACGGGCCGCATGCCCGACAGAAACGACAGGGGACATTTCATGGAACAGGGGTTCGTCCTTGCAATTCACGGCGGGGCAGGGGTCATGCCACGCGCCGACATGACGCCAGAGCGTGCGGAGGCCTGTCACGCGGCCCTGGCACGGGTGCTGCGCGCCGGCGAGGACGTGCTCGCCGCGGGCGGCGTCGCGCTCGACGCGGTGACCGCCGCCGTGACCGCGCTCGAGGACGAGCCGCTGTTCAACGCCGGACGCGGGGCGGTGTTCACCCGCGGCGGCACGCAAGAGATGGATGCCGCCATCATGGACGGGCGGGACCGCCGGGCCGGCGCCGTGGCGGGAATCGCGGGGGTGCGCAACCCGGTGCACCTGGCGCGCGCGGTGATGGACCACACGAGCCATGTCATGATGATCGGCGAAGGCGCCCTGGCCGTCGCGCGCGATGCGAACCTCACCTTCGAGGACGACGCCTATTTCTTTACGCAGGAACGCTGGGACAGCCTGCGCGAGACCCTGCGCATGCAGGCCGAGGGCACGCTCGACGACGACCCGTCGCGCCGTCACGGCACCGTGGGCGCGGTGGCGCGCGACCGCGCGGGCAACCTGGCCGCAGCCACCTCGACCGGCGGCATGACCGCCAAGCGCGCGGGCCGGGTGGGCGACAGCCCCCTGATCGGTGCGGGCACATTCGCCGATAGCGCCACCTGCGCGGTGTCGGCCACCGGCGACGGCGAGGCATTCATCCGCCTGTCGGTCGCCCACGAGATCGACGCGCGCATCCGGCTGGCCGGCACCCCGATGGAACAAGCGGCCCGGCAGGTGGTCATGTCCGGCCTCGCTGCCATCGGCGGCTCGGGCGGCCTGATCGCGGTGGCCGCAGACGGAAGCCTTGCACTGCCCTTCAATTGCGAGGGCATGTACCGCGGCTGGAGCATCGAAGGAGAGAGCGCGCAAACAGCGATCTACTAGGGTTTGTTGACGCCCATCTCGCGTGAAAAGGGGGCACGGCGCCGAATGAAGGCGCAACGCGGCCGGCGCGTGCACGCCGTGTTCAGCCGCAACCCGTCTTTGGCTGGCAACGCAGCCCCGAGGGTGCTGCAAGCCGTAAGCGTCAGTCCGATCCGGGTGCCCGCTGCTGCGCCAGGGTCGCGGCTTCGTCCATGAGGCGAACAACCTCTTCATCCGGTGTTTGGTCGAAAACATCGTAGTGCGCGCCAATCGCATAAAGCATTGGGGGCCTGAGCAGGCAGACGACCTCGTCGACATCCGCGCTCAGGGCGTCAAGCGTATCGGGCGCCGCGACGGGGACGGCCAGAACAACTTTCGCGGGTCCGCGCTGGCGCACGGCCCGCAGCGACGCGCGCATCGTTGCCCCGGTGGCGATGCCGTCATCGACGACAATCGCGGTCCTGCCTTCGAGGGGCAGCGAGGAACGATCCCCGAGATATTTCACGCGTCTGCGCCTGATCTCCTCCAGTTGCGTCTGCGCCAGGTGCTCGATATCGGCGCGTGACAACGCCGCGTGTGCGGCGATGCTCTCGTTGACAACGATCTGCGGATCATCGCCGTTCACCACTGCCGCTGCCGCCAGTTCCGGCTGCGCCGGCACGCCGATCTTGCGAACCATGATCAGGTCCATCGGCGCATGAAGTTCGCGTGCGACCTCAATGCCAACCGGAACGCCGCCGCGCGGCAGGGCCAGGATCACGGGGTCGCTGTAATTGCGGTCAACCAGTACCCGGGCAAGGGCCTTTCCGGCTTCTGTTCGGTTGTGAAAATTGCTCATGTTTCGGCCTCCCTCGCACCGGCGAGATACGTCTGGAACCAGTTTGCGGCCAGCTCGACCACCTGTTCCAGGGCGCCCGGCTCGCCGAAAAGGTGCGTGGCCCCGGGGACGATTGCGAGCTCTTTTCGGCAGGTCAGAAGTTTCGCCGCTGCTTCGTTGAGTTCGACGACATCGTGATCCGCCCCGCCAACGATCAGAAGCACGGGGGCTTTTACCTGCGGCAGCGCGTCGCCGGCCATGTCGGCGCGTCCCCCGCGCGAGACCACCGCCCTGATGTCGTCCGGCATCTCGGCGGCTGCCACAAGAGCGGCCGCCGCGCCCGTGCTTGCCCCGAAAAGCCCGATCGGAAGCGCGGGGATATCGCTGCTCGATCGTAGCCAGTCGATGGCTTCCACCATGCGGGTGCTCAGAAGCGGAATGTCGAATACATTCGCCCGATCCGTTTCCTCGTGCTCGGTCAGCAAATCGAAAAGAAGCGTGGCGATGCCGCGCTTGCCCAGCTCTTTGGCGACATGGTTGTTGCGCGTGCTCAGGTGGCTGCTGCCGGCGCCATGTGCGAAGATCACCAGCCCCTTCGGGTCGGGCGGAATGCGCAGAACTCCTTCAAGCGCCATCGGCCCGACGGAAACGATGCGTTTTTCTGCCTTGGTATCGGTCATATCCGGGCCCGGCCAGAGTAAGGATACCCGGCACGTCGCCAATGCCGAATCCGCATTCGAGTCTCCGTGATGTCGTGCGCCCGCGCCTTAACATTGGTCAACCGGGGCGATCGGTGCACACCTGCGGGTCTGCGGAGCGCAATCGCCTTGCAAATGGCGGACCCCTGGGCCTGCGCCATCAAATCCCCGGTCGCCTTTGTACCTTCCGAATATTCACGACTCCGCGGTGCGTATATGCTACCGTAGCTTGTGTACGGTTTCGATGTAGGCAGCACCGAAAGCGAGCTGCTTGTCCGCCACCAGGCGATCAGGAGGTGCCAATGTCCAGTTCGGAGGTCGAAACGACACCGCCGGGCATGGTGTCGCGGTCGGAATGCGGCGTACCCTTTTCGGATGCGTCTGTGCATCTGCGCCGGGTTCTGAAAGCGCACATGCACGGTTATCGCGCCGAGACCATCCTCAAGTTCGAGGGCGAAGACAGCGCTGCCGTCTACTGCGTTCAGACCGGGTGGCTCGCCGTCTCGAAATCCATGGCAAATGGCGCGCGCCAGATCATCGACGTCATCCTGCCCGGTGAGATCATAGACCCGTATTCAGCGAACGGTCACACCAGTTCGGTCCAGATCGAGGCGCTCTCGTATACGACGATCGCGGTCGTGCCGCGCGCGGTGTGGTCAAGGCTCGAAGACTCGGACCCCGAACTCAGGCACACCGAAACCACCACGATCGCCGCCTCGCTTTCGCGGATGTCCGAACGGATGCTGCGCCTCGGCAAGGGAACCGCCGAATCGCGGATTGCCTATGCGATGATCGAACTCTGCATGCGTCTGGGCGCGATCGGAGAGTGCAACAACGGCGCCTTTCACCTGCCGCTGACGCAGCAGGGTCTTGGCGATTTCGTCGGCCTGTCCGCAGTACATGTCTGCAGGACGCTACGGCGCCTGAGCCGCAGCGGAATAATATCGACCGAAGATCACATGGATGTCGTGATCCACGACCTCGACGCGCTGGCCGACGTTGCAGGCGTCGATCCCGAAAGGCTGCGCGGGGAAATCATCGTCACCCGATGATGTCCGGGCGAGTCGGCGCCATGGTGCCGTGCCCGGGCTATCGCCTTTCGGAAACTTCGCCCAGCACCTGTCCGGCAAGCTCCTCGGACGCATTCTCGGCGATGTCGCCGACCGAGAGAACCCCGACAAGATCACCTGACCGATCGCGCACCAAAAGACGCCTGATCTGAAGATCGCCCATGAGTGCGGCCGCCGCCGCGACATCCTGGTCGGCAAAGCAAAATGAGAGCCTGGGTGACATCGCCGCGCTTGCAGGCCTCTCCGCGACCGCGCCGGTGCCCGAGAGGACGCGCGTGACGATATCCCGGTCCGTGACGATGCCCACGGGCTTACGCCCGTCCAGTACGGCAAGCGCGCCCACGCCATACCGCTGCATTTTCCCGGCGGCGTCGCGAACGGTCGTACTGGGCGACACCGAGATGACGATAGGAGACATGAGTTCACTGACCCGCATATGCTGCATACCTCCTGGTATCAGACGCCGACGCGCCAACCCGCTGCGTCAATCGCCTTGCCCGCACGGGATACGGGCACCACCCCGAGCATCATGTCACATCCGGCACGCAGGATGCCTTAACAGCCGTCAATGCCGGAGACGGCGAAAGCGACGTCTCAGTTCGGCGGGAATCTTCGGGGGAGGCTGGTTCGCGGGAGGACGGTGAAGCGCACCCGGACGGTTTCGGTCGACGAAGAACATTCCCTTGGTGCGACCTGCTTGCGCACGATGGCCGGGGCGCCCCCTCGCGAATGAACCGGCGCAGGGTGTCGTGCCGGTTCCGTTCGATGCCTGCCCGCCGGTGGGTGGGGCATTAATATAGGTCAATGACTTCCCTGCCTCCAGGTGTATGCTGGACGCTGAAGTGAAGGGGGCCCCATGCCCGAGCGCGATGACCGGATCGGACATATCGTCGCCATCGAAGGCGGCATCGCGGACATGCGGTTCGACGGGCCGCTTCCGTCGATCACCTCGCGGCTGGTGACGCTGAGCGACCCCGAGATCAGCATCGAGGTCGCCGCGCTTCCGGGCGCGGATATCGCGCGTGGTCTCGTCCTCGAC
>NZ_JAGXFK010000029.1 GCF_024637375.1 Sediminimonas sp.
AAGCCCAAAAACACCGAGCATGAAAGCTCCAGTCACACGACCCTTTGGGCACAGCAGACCACCAGTCGACAACCGCCCTCCCGCTTCACGCCACACGTGGCATTGTCCGGCCAAGAAAACGGTCAAAAATCGAGGTGCCCTTACGTCAAACTCGGGCGCAGCGTCCGTTACCGTGTCGCTGATCTGCTGGACTACATCGAGAACAACATCCAGCCCGCAGCATAAAGAACCCGCACCGGGGCACGGCGCGGGCCTCTGATCATCTTGGAGCGGGACAGCTTCAATAGGTGATAACATAGCACCGCCGCGCGTCTCGGGCAAACCGAAAGGCACGAGCAATGAACCTTCAAGGTAACAACAGATTGCCGATGCTGGCCGATGAGGCACGGCAGGCACACGTGGACAGCGCGAGGCACACCACGCAGGCCGCCGAGCGCGCGCTTGCCGCAGGCGCGGCGCTGGCAGAGGCCAAAGCCCTTTGCAAACACGGTCAATGGGGCGAGTGGCTGGCCGAAACCGGCATCCCTGAGCGTTCAGCGCAGCGATACATGAAGATGCATCGCTCTGGCCTGAAAACCGCCACGGTGGCGGATTTGGGAGGCATTGCCGGGGCCGATCGCTTCATTGCCTGGCACCGTGGCGAAGGGCTGCACAAGTGGCCAGCGCAGGACGTGGCCGAGACCTTAATTGAGGGCCGTCGCATGCGCGATCTGACGCCAACGCAGTTGCGCGAAGAAATTGAGACCCGCATTGCCGAGGACACGCGCGAGCGGCTTTGCAACTGCAACCCTGACCGCGTTTTGCGGGATGATCGGGGCCGCGTACTGGCCCGCGTCGAGGGGGCAGGTTTTTACGATCCTCTCGAGCTGGTGGAGGGCGTGTAATGAGTTGCGAAATCCGAAACCCACAGGCCAGCCATGCCGACACCGACTCCGAGCTTCGCCTAGAATGGGCAAGCGCCGCGATCTTCGCGCTTGAGCACTGCCGACCACAACATGCCGACGCTATCTGCGCGGGCTGGCTGGAGGCTTCAGAAACCGGCGGGCCGCAGGCTGACGTGTTCGGCACGCTCTACGCGGACGCACAATTCTGGGCCGTCGCGGCACCGCCGCATGAGCTGGTCGCCTACACCTTGGCCGGGCTGGAGCGTCTGCCGGGCGCGCACCTTTCCCTGCCCGCGCGAAAGCGGGTGTTCAAGGAGTTGTGGCGCAGCCTCACCGATGGTGAGCGCGCCGCCTTCCTGAAGCATGTCCAAAGGAGGGCTGCATGATGGATGGGCAAGACGACTGGGGCGATATCCCGCAGATCGAGGATGTAACCGCCGCCGACGCGCAGGCTGAAGTCAAGCGGCTGGCCGGGTTGGACGCCGCCGCCTACGAGGGCGAGCGCAAGGCCGTCGCGCAGCGGCTTGGCTGGCGCGCATCCGTGCTGGATACCGAGGTGAGCAAGGCCTGCCCGCGCGGCGCTGGTGACGACGACAGCGACGATGCGCCCGAGGCAATCGAAACAATCGAACCTTGGCCCGATCCGGTGGACGGCGCCTCACTGGCCGAAGAAATCCGCGACCGGCTGCGCGCCCATGTCGTATTCGGCGCAACGGGTGATGCTGACTGCGCCGCGATCTGGATCATCGGATCGTATCTCATGGAGACGTGGCGCTTGTGGCCGCGCCTGCTGGTCACGTCACCGACGAAGGCTTGCGGCAAGTCAACGCTCTTGGAGGTGATCGACGCGATGGCGCATCGCGGCTTCATTGTCTCGAACGCCAGCGCGGCGGCAATCTTCCGGGCAATAGAGGCTTGGAAGCCGACATTGCTACTCGACGAGGCCGACACCTGGATGCGTGAAAATGTCGAACTGGCCGGGGTTCTCAATTCCGGTCACACCCGCCGCACCGCCCGAGTGATCCGCGTGCAGGAGGTGAACGGGGAACACCTGCCAACCGCGTTCTCGACGTGGTGTCCTATGGCAATTGCCGGGATCGGCGCACAGCGCGACACACTCATGAGCCGCAGCATCATCATCAGCCTGCGCCGCAAACTGCCCGAGGAATCCGTCGAGCGGCTACCCTTGGACCTGCACGCGCAGCTACTGCGCATCCGCCGTCAGATTGCGCGCTGGGCCGATGACCACGCGGTGACGATAGGGGCCATGGAGACAGAGCCGCCCGCTTGTGGTGACGACCGGATGCAGGACAATTTCACGCCGCTCTGGCGCATCGCCACGGCACTGGGCGGGCCGTGGCTGGATCGCATCGCGACCGCATATGTCGCCAGCGCGCAGGCCGAGGATGAGGACGCCGAGCCTGCCGGGATTATGATGCTGAGGGATATCGCGGATATCTTCGCCGCGAGCCGGGCGGATCGCATCGCCACCTCGGAAATCGTCAGCGACCTGATCGTGATGGAGGAACGCCCTTGGGCAGACTGGCGTCACGGCAGGTCCTTATCGGCGCAGTCGGTGGCGATGCAGATGAAACCGTTTGGCGTCAAGGCGCGCGTCCTGAAGCTGCACGGATCATCGGCCCGCGTCTATCAGCGCAGTGAAGTTGAGGCCGCCGCCGCCCGCTATGCTACTCAAAAGCGTAACCCCGTAACCTTGAAACAAAATCAAGAGGTTAGAGCGCTTTCAAAGCGTAACCCTGGGCGAGAGGTTACGCCTGAAAATTCGAATAACGCATTGAAAATAAAGGAAGGTTACGAGGTTACACCTATGGGGGCCGGGGCAGACGGTTACGCGGCGCAGGACGATCCGCACGACCCCGACAACTGGAAATGACCACCACCACGAAAGGAAAATGAGATGACCGCAGACGATATGTCCTTATGAACATAACGCTTTTTCTTCCCCTGCTACCCGGCAAGGCATATTGAAGGGGATTTAATATCCCTTTTTATTTGCAAATATTATGTTTTATACCATGTACTTGATAAGGTATAAGCATAATTAGTAAGCAAATAGTAAGCAGAAAGCCTCTGAATATGGCTAAATCGCCACTGCCAGACAAGTTTCAAGCCGGATATCTAGACCGGCTGGACGGGCGGACCTTAATCGCGGCTGATCTGCGCGTCCGATGGCAAGAATTCACTGACGATCTGGGCGGTGCTGATCGCCTGTCCTATGCGCAGCGCAGCCTCGTGGAGCGCGCCTTGTGGCTGGAGCATTGGCTACACCTTCAGGAGCAAGCCCTCGCAAACGACACGCCCGAGGAATTCGACGCAGGCAAATGGACTCAAGCCGTCAATAGCCTTCAAGGCATCCTCGTTAAGCTGGGCTTGGAGCGTCGGCAGAAAGATGTCACCGATCTGCAAAGCTACATCGCAGGTAGGACGCGCGCCGATGGATAGCGGGTGCAAGATGCTTGTCACCATCCGGCCCGGCCCGGTGCTGCATGTGTGGCGCGATGGCGTCGAGGTGGCGCGCGTGCCCCTGACCATCTCGCAGGCGCTTGGAGTGATGCAGGATATCATCGCAGAAATCAGGTGGCCGCAATGAGCGCGACCATCCTAGACGCCATGACGGATCGGCAGCTATTCGGCGGCACGTTTGGCGGTGACAGTTTCGCCGCGTGGCGCGCGCTTCTGGGCGGCTTCTATGGCCTGCCCTTGGCCGAGACTGAGGCCGGGACGTTCAAGGCGATCACAGGGCGCGCAGAGACGCCACAGGAGGCCGCTCACGAACTTTGGCTTGCGGTGGGGCGCAGAGGTGGCAAGAGCCATGTGGCGGGGCTTCTGGCGATCTATGAGGCGTGCTTCACCGATCATCGAGACAAGCTGGCACCGGGCGAGGTGGCAACCTGCATGGTCATTGCCAGCGACAGGCGACAGGCGCGGGCGGTGATGCGGTATATCTCGGGGCTGGTGAATGAAAACCCGATGCTGCGCCGCATGGTGCTGCGCGAGAATTCAGAGGCTATCGAATTCAGAAACAGGGCCGCTATCGAGGTTCACACGGCATCGCACCGGGCGGTGCGCGGCTACACCTTGTCGGCTGCGATCCTTGACGAAATCGCCTTCTGGCACGTCGAGGGGGCCAATCCCGATGTAGAGATCATCGCGGCGCTGCGCCCTGCCCTGGCGACACTCGGGGGCAAGCTGGTGGCCTTGTCATCGCCCTATGCGCGACGTGGCGTTCTTTGGAATCAATACCGGCGGCATTTTGGGCACGACAGCCCGGTTCTGGTGGCGCAGGCCGCTTCCATGACGATGAACCCAACCTTGCCGCAGCGTGTCATTGACGATGCGATGAAGGATGATGCGGCGCGGGCATGTGCGGAATACCTGGCGCAGTTTCGCAGCGATATTGCGAGCCTCATTGACCCTGACCTGATCGAGCAGGCCACCCGGCCCAAGCCCAAGGAACTGCCATTTGCGCGGGGCACGTCTTACCGGGCGTTCACCGATCCGGCAGGCGGTGGACAGGATGAATTCACCGTTGCCGTTGGGCACCGGGACGGGGACGCGGTGATAATCGACGCGGTGCGGGGGTTGCATGGCTCGCCTGCCGAGATTGCTAAAGAATACTCGGAATTCCTGCGCACCTACGGGATCAAGCGTGTCGTGGGTGACAGATATGCAGGGCGGTGGCCGCGCGATGAATTCCAGAAGCACGGGGTCGTCTACGAGGTGAGCGAGTTGGACCGGAACGGGCTTTATCTGGAAATGCTCGCGGCGATGAACTCGGGCTGCGTCGAGTTGCCGCCCGACCAAAAGCTATCCCGCCAATTGCAGGCATTGGAGCGCCGGACCGGACGCAGCGGGCGGGACATGATCGACCACCCGCCGGGCGGGCACGACGACCTCGCCAACGCGGTGGCGGGGCTGGTGGCGTCAGTCAAGAAACCGAACCACACGACTTCACAAACTGAACTCAGACTTTGAGCGGATCGAGAAAGGACAGAACATGAAATATTCGGCACCGATCAAGAAGATCATGGAGCGCGAACTTGCCCGGATTGAAGGGCGCGGACAGGATGGCCCGACACGGGTTATCGGAGAGATCGGGCGGCTTCACAGCGCCGTGCAATCTCTGGAGGCGGTGGCGTTGAACCGCAACCCGGCAGACAATGACGCGCTGCACATGAAAAAGACGCATGACGCGGGCGTGAGGCTCGCCAAGGCGGTGAAGGCCACCCGGCAGCGGGCCAATGAAATCCTGAACGCGCATAACGAGCGTTTGAGCGAAAAGCTGATGGAGCGCACGGGCTTGCGCCCGCCTGAGAACCTTGAAGGGATCATGCGGCACTCGGAATTCCGCGCGGCGGTGCGTTCATTCGACGCGAAAGACCGCCGTGACATTCTGCGCGAGGCGGTGAAGGCGAAAGACACGGAGGCGCTGGGCGCGCTGTTCAACGCCTCGCCTCTGGTCACGGGCATTGATCCAAACTTTGTAAAGGAGATGCGTGGGGTCTATGAGCAATCCGTTGCACCCGAGGTGATTGCGGAAATGAACCAGCTTTTGGAAGCTGACGGCGCGTTGCAGGCGGTGGCTCGATCTGCCGAGAAGGTGGCGACGGATTCGCAGGACGAAAGGGCGGTCGAGGCATTCATTCGCGCGCAGCAGGCGGCAGAGCAGGCCAACGAGTCTTTTACATCCGCGATGCAGGAGTGACCGATCCACAATTGCCGGGGCATGTCCAATCAGGCGCGTGAACATGCCACCTTGCCGGTCGTGCTGGACGCTATCGAGGACGCCAAGGCGCGGTCGCGGTGACCGATAGCCCGGATCATCGTTTGTGGTGCGCGGTGCTGGCGCTTTGTATGTGTAGGTTATTTACGATTACTACTCGACGGGGTGAAAGCGACCTCCTTGCCAGAATCCGACGCTATTATCAGCAGGTGGCTCAAGTGAGAAATAAGAGTATTCACTGGCTTGGCGGAACCATTTGTAGTCAACTCGGGTAAAGCGTAGCTGCAAAAGTGTTTCACGTGCTTTTTCGTGGAAAGCCAAAATATTTCGATTAGTCGCAAACATTGGATTTACAATTTCAATACGGCGAAAGCCGGAATCAATTGTGCGAGCATATCCATCGTGCTCCCATAGCTGTTGGCGCAGCAAAGGTCCGTAGGCATCGCGAAGTGCGGGCATTACCTGCGCTTGTTTTCTAGCCAGTCCAGTCTTCAAATTCTGTCGCATACGTTCCTGCTCTGCAGTAAGGTCAAATTCCCGACCTTCATCGACAATTTCAGCCCAGTCGCTGAAGAGCTGCACCGCAATTATTATCTCGTCGATGCTTTCGGTAAAATCCTTTACCGACATGTCATTAACAAACTGACTGTGTTGCGTCACTTGTTCTACATATGACGTCAAAGCGTTCGCGATCTCGTCGGCTTCCTGCTCTGCCTGAAGTTCTGTTAATTCCTTTTTTGAAGAAACATCTACTTCTATCAATTCCTCTTTTTCTGCGGCATTTTCGATTGATGGACTGGACACTATGGCGACAACAAAAACGACGAAAGCGATGCCAGAGCTCACGAGTCTACGCCTTCGATTGCCGGGAAATATCGCAGAAATCAGAGCCACGAACGCCCAGAGCAAAGCGACAATACCAATAAACGGGACAAGAGTGTCAAGCGTCTGCATAGTTTTGACGCTACCCAAGCAGAGAGTTGCAGTGCAAGCTTTTTTGCCTTTTGTGCCCGAGACAGAGGGCAGGCCAGCCGGACCGCGTGATCTGACCCTTATGCCTGGACTTTTGCGCAGGCCTGATACCGGATGTGAACTGTTGTTGTCTCTCTCACGGTGCCCGGAAGAAAATCCGAACTCCACAGCCGGTTCCCAGCAAGGCGGAAATGCCCGGCATTGGAACCGCTGATGGACCGCGCATAGGTCCAGAGCCTAAGGACGAGCGCGCTTCGCCCGGCTTTTTGTCGCCAACTTACCCGCCAAACCTGCTTACAAAATGCTTACATGCTCATTTCAGCATCGAGTCGCGCCGCTCTGAAATTTCTTCTAAGTCTTTGATTTTATTGTGGTGCCCAAGGTGGGATTCGAACCCACACGCCCGTGAAGGCGGGGGATTTTGAATCCCCTGCGTCTACCATTCCGCCACTTGGGCCCGGCCCCGATCTATCGCCCCGGGCCGGTGTCGTCCAGTTCAAATTGCCGTGTTACCCAGGTCGCGTTTTCGCTTTGCCCCGCGTTGCCGGGGCGCTAGAGGTGCGAAATGACCCCGGCAACGTGCTTTGAAAGGCCCTTCGGATGATCCGCGCCCTCTATGACTGGACCCTCAGGCAGGCCAACCGTCCGTGGGCGCTTTGGGTGCTGGCGGCGATCAGCTTCATCGAGGCGTCGGTCTTCCCGATCCCGCCGGACGTGCTGATGATCCCGATGATCCTGGCACGGCCCAGCCGGGCCTGGCTGATTGCCGGCGTGGCTCTGGTGGCATCGGTTGTCGGCGGGCTGCTGGGCTATGCCATCGGCGCGCTGGCATTCGAGCAGATCGGCCAGCCGATCCTGACGGCCATGGGCAAGCAGGACGCGATGGCCGAATTCAACACCCGCTTCAACGACATGGGGTTCTGGGTGGTGCTGGCCGCCGGGGTCACGCCGTTCCCGTTCAAGGTGATCACCATCATGTCGGGCTGGACGGGGATGTCCCTTGGCACATTCGTCGCCACCGCCGTGGTGGCGCGCGGTGTACGCTTTTTCGTCGTGGCGGCGCTGCTGTGGAAATTCGGCATCCCGATCCGCGATTTCGTCGAACGGCGGCTGGGGCTTGTCTTCACGCTGTTTGTCGTGGCACTGATCGGCGGGTTTGTCCTTGTGAGGTATCTGTGAGCGTGACGCGCAAACACCTGATCGCGCTGGCGGCGGCCGGGTCAGCGGCATTGCTGCTGGGGGCCTTCGCCTTCCAACATCTGGGCGACATGGCGCCGTGCAAGCTGTGCCTGTGGCAGCGCTGGCCCCATGCCGCGGCGGTGGTGATCGGCGCGCTGGCGCTGCTTGGCCTGCCGTGGACAGGCGCCCTGGCGCTGGCGGGCGCGGCGGCGGCGGCCACGACCGGGGGGATCGGCGTCTATCACACCGGCATCGAGCGCGGCTGGTGGCGAGGGCCGGACAGCTGCACCTCGGCCCCCATCGGCGAACAATCGGCGGATGCGCTCTTTGACCAGATCATGGCGGCGCCGCTGGTGCGCTGCGACGAGGTCGCGTGGGAAATGCTGGGCCTGTCGATGGCCAGTTGGAACGCGCTGGCCGCCTTCACGCTGGTGGCGGTCTGGCTGGCGGCGGCGCGGCGCGCGGGATGAGGCGGGCGCGGGGCTGTCGCTCTCACTCCGACCGCGGCCCGCCCCTTCCGCCTTGGGCCGCACCGACCGGCGGCAGGCGCGGACCCCGCAAGGGCTGCTGTGTGTCATCAGGCGCGGCGCCGCCCAGCAGGTCGCCATCGAGCAACGCATCCTCCAGCGTACATGCGTCGAACACCGCCATGAACGCGGCCAGGGCGCGGTTGCCGACGCTGGCCAGCCGGCAGCCGCGCGTGACATGGCAGGCATTGCCGGCCAGGTAGCATTCGAACAGGCCGAAATCGGGCTCGGTGGAGCGAATCACGGCACCGATATTGATGTCGGCCGGGGGCCGCGCCAGCGTCAGCCCCCCGCTGCGCCCCCGCGTGCCGGTGAGAAACCCCGCCTGCGACAGGTGAAGCACGACTTTTTTCAGGTGGGCACGCGAAATATTGAAGGTCTCGGCCGCATCGTCGATGGTCAACCGCACGTCGCCGTCTCTCTCCGTTGCCTATGCATCTTCCGCTTATTCGCCCTTCGGTCGCGGGAGTCCAGCCCCAGGACAATCGGGCCCTGCGCGGCAAAAATCGCTCGCCGCCCAAAAGGGATATTTGGATTGACCTAAATCAAGGCGGGGGGCAGTGTGAGGGCCTAAGACCGACGGAATGACACGATTGCCGCTGCACACTTTCCTTTTCATCGTCGTCACGCTCAGCCTGGTTTCCGCGGGTGTGGGCGGGGCGATGGCGCGTGTCGCGATGGCCGCCGCCGAGTCGGGCGGCACGCAGATCGTCATTTGCGGTGCGCAGGGGGCAGAGGTGATCAACCTGCCCGGCGCACCTGCCCCGACACATGACTGCGATCTTTGCCCCGCTTGCCACATGGCGGCACCGGGGCTTGCGCCCGGCATGGCGCAGGCCGGGCTGCCGCTGCGCGCTGGCCGCGTGACATCGGCCCCCTGTCCCGTTTCACAACACCGCCCCCGCCCCACCGTTTCGCGGCTGGCGCGGGCTCCTCCAAAGGCTACCTGACACATGATCCACGACCGCCGCCGTACCGACGACCAACCGACTCACCGCCATCCGATCGCCACTACGCTTGCCTGTCTCGTCTTTGCTTTCGGGCTGCTGGTCGCCGCGGGCAGCGGCGCGGTACACGCACAGACTGCCGAACCAGTGCTGGAGCGGTTCCTGTCCGAGGTTCCGGCGTCCGATCTGGTGTCCGGCGCGGACGGCTACGGCGCGCTGCATGCGGATCATCCCGTCGCCCCGGTGCTGAAGGACGGCGCGCGCATCGGCTGGGCGTTCGTCACCTCGGATTTCGTCGGCACCACCGGTTATTCGGGCAAGCCGATCCACACCATGGTCGCGGTGGACAACGACGCGCGCGTGATGGGGGTGCAACTGGTCAAGCACTCCGAACCAATCGTGCTGATCGGTATTCCCGACAGCAAGATCAAGGCGATGGTGGCCGATTACGTCGGGCTCGACCTGGTGACCGAGGCCGAATCGGGCGGCACCAGCCATGACCTGAACATCATCGCCGGGGCCACCGTCACGATCATGGTGATCGACGATTCCATCGTGCGTTCGGGGCTCAAGGTGGCGCGGGCCCTGGGACTGGGCGGGTTGGAGCCACCGCGCGCGCCCACCGGTCCGCGCTACGAAATCGACCCGCAGGCCAAGGCCGCGACCGACTGGCAGACGCTGGCGGGCGACGGCACGCTGCGACGCCTGTCGCTGGATGTCGGGCAGGTCAACGCCGCGTTCGAGGCGGTGGACGACCCGCGCGCCGCCGAACGCCCGATCGAAAAGCCCCCCGAGACCCGGTTCATCGAGATGCAGGTGGCGCTGGTATCGGCACCGCCGGTTGGGCGCGCGCTGCTGGGCGAGGCGGAAAACGCCAACCTGCGCGCATGGCTGGACGATGGCGATCACGCGATCATGATCGCCGGCCGGGGGATATATTCCTTCAAGGGGTCGGGCTATGTGCGCGGCGGCATCTTCGACCGCATCGTGCTGATCCAGGACGATATGTCGGTTCGGTTCCGCGACCGGATGCATCGCCGCCTAGGCGGCATCGCCGCCGAAGGCGCGCCGGAATTCGGCGAAACCGACCTGTTCAAGATCCCCGCCGATTCCGGGTTCGACCCGGCAAAGCCGTTCCGCCTGCAATTGCTGGTGCAGCGCGACGTGGCGGCGATCGAGAGGGTCTTCACCACCTTCGAGCTGGGCTACAGCCTGCCGCGCAAGTACCTGAGCGAAGTGCCGCGCGCCGCCCGGCAGGGCGCAGCCGCCGACGGCAGCGCACAGGCCAGGGCCGAACAGGAAGAGCACGCCGCGCAAAGCGCGCTGTGGCAACGCATCTGGCGCGACAAGACGCCCGAAGTCATCGGGCTGAGCGCAATGCTGGTGGTGCTGACGGCGGCGTTCTTCTTCCAGGGGTTCCTGACCCGGTCCGAGCGCGTGACCTACTGGTTCCGGATGTCGTTCCTGACCGTGACGCTGGTCTTCCTTGGCTGGTATGCCAACGCGCAGCTTTCGGTCGTCAACCTGATGGCGCTGTTCGGCGCGCTGACCAGCGATTTCAGCTGGCAGGCGTTCCTGCTCGACCCGCTGACCTTCATCTTGTGGTTCTCGGTTGCCGCGGCACTGATATTCTGGGGCCGTGGGGCCTATTGCGGCTGGCTGTGCCCGTTCGGCGCGTTGCAGGAACTCCTCAACCAGATCGGGCGCAAGCTGGGCATTCCGCAATGGACCCTGCCCTGGGGCCTGCACGAGCGGCTCTGGCCGCTGAAATACATGATCTTCCTCGGCCTTTTCGGTGTCTCGCTCGCCTCGATCGAGCAGGCCGAGGCCCTGGCCGAAGTCGAGCCGTTCAAGACCGCGATCGTGCTCAAGTTCATCCGCGCATGGCCCTTCGTGGCCTACGCGGCGGCGCTGCTGATCGCGGGGCTGTTCGTCGAGCGGTTCTTTTGCCGCTACCTGTGCCCGTTGGGCGCGGCGCTGGCGATCCCGGCGCGGCTGCGCATGTTCGACTGGCTGAAACGCTACAAGGAATGCGGCAACCCCTGCCAGACCTGCGCCAACGAGTGTTTCGTCCAAGCGATCCACCCCACCGGCGAGATCAACCCGAACGAGTGCCTGAACTGCCTGCACTGCCAGGTGCTCTACCAGTCGGAAACGAAATGCCCGGTCGTCATCAAGACGCTCAAGCGACGTCAGGCCGCCTCGCGGGGTGCGGCGGCCGTTGACCGGGTAATCGGTAACCACCCCAACCTTAAGGAGGAATCCAATGTCTGAGAACACACCGAAGAAAGGAATCAGCCGCCGCGGCCTACTGGGCGCGACGGCCGGCGGCGCGGCCCTGCTGGGCGGCGCAACCGGCGCGCGGCTGGCCCTGCTGGGCGGCGCCGCGGGCGTGGCCACAGCGGCCGGCACCGGCACCGCCACGGCCGCCGAGGGCGCGCTGAACATCGCGCCCGGCGAGCTGGACGACTATTACGGCTTCTGGTCCTCGGGCCAGACCGGCGAGCTGCGCATTCTCGGCTTCCCGTCGATGCGCGAACTGATGCGCGTGCCGGTATTCAACCGCTGCTCGGCCACCGGCTGGGGCCAGACCAACGAAAGCCTGCGCATTTTCGAAGAGGGAATGCTGCCGGAGACCAAGGCGTTCCTGGCTGCCAACGGCAAGCGGGTTCACGATAACGGCGATTTGCACCACCCGCACATGTCGTTCACCGATGGCACCTATGACGGGCGCTACCTGTTCATGAACGACAAGGCCAACACGCGCGTGGCGCGGGTGCGCTGCGACGTGATGAAATGCGACAAGATCACCGAGATCCCCAACGCCAAGGCGATCCATGGCCTGCGTCCGCAAAAGTTCCCGCGCACCGGCTATGTCTTTGCCAACGGCGAGGACGAAACCCCGATGGTCAACGACGGCAAGGTGCTGGACGAGCCCGAGAAGTACGTCAACTTCTTCACCGCGCTCGACGGCGACTCGATGGACGTCGCCTGGCAGGTGATGGTGTCGGGCAACCTCGACAACACCGATGCCGACTACCAGGGCAAATACGCCTTCTCGACCTCCTACAACTCGGAAATGGGCATGAACCTGGCCGAGATGACGGCGAGCGAAATGGACCACGTCGTGGTGTTCAACCTCAAGGAAATCGAGAAGGGTGTCGCCAACGGCGACGTGCAGATGCTGAGCGGCGTGCCGGTCATCGACGGGCGCAAGGAGAAAAACAAGAAATACACCCGCTACATCCCGATCCCCAACAGCCCGCACGGCATCAACACCGCGCCTGACGGGGTGCACGTGGTCGTCAACGGCAAGCTGTCGCCGACCTGCTCGGTCATCGACGTGCGCAAGCTCGACGCGCTGTTCGAGGACGATGCCGACCCGCGCTCGTGCATCGTGGCCGAACCGGAATTGGGCCTCGGCCCGCTTCACACCGCGTTCGACGGCAAGGGCTTTGCCTACACCACGCTGTTCATCGACAGCCAGATCGTGAAATGGGACATCGCCAAGGCGGTTCGCGCCTACGCCGGCGAGGACGTGGATCCGATCCTGACCAAGACGGATGTTCACTACCAGCCGGGCCACAACCACACCAGCATGGGCGAAACCAAGGAGGCAGACGGCAAGTGGCTGGTGTCGCTCAACAAGTTCTCGAAGGATCGGTTCATCAACGTCGGCCCGCTCAAGCCCGAGAACGAACAGATCCTCGACATCACGCAAGACGACATGCCGGTGGTGCATGACGGCCCGACCTTCGCCGAGCCGCATGACGTGATCATCGTGCGCCGCGACATCGTCAACCCGGTCAGCGTCTGGGACCGCAACGACCCGATGTGGGCCGAGACACGCAAGCAGGCCGAAGCCGATGGCGTGGACATCGACGACTACATGGACACCGTGATCCGCGACGGCAACAAGGTGCGGGTCTACATGTCGAGCCAGGCGCCGATGTTCTCGCTCGAGAAGTTCGAGGTGACCCAGGGCGACGAGGTGACGGTGATCGTCACCAACCTCGACGATGTCGACGACCTGACCCACGGCTTCACGCTCAACAACCATGGCGTGGCGATGGAGGTCGGGCCGCAGGCGACATCCTCGGTCACCTTCACGGCCGCCAAGCCGGGGGTCTACTGGTACTACTGCCAGTGGTTCTGCCACGCACTGCACATGGAAATGCGTGGTCGCATGCTGGTCAAGCCGAAGGCTTCCTGACCGATGCCGCGCCTCCTTGTGCTTGCCCTGCTGTGTCTCGTCGCCGCGCCATCGGTGTGGGCGGCGGACCGGCCCGTGCAGGCGCGGGACGGCGCGTTGCAAGACGCCATCGCCGGGGCCGACCCCGGCGATGTGCTGATCCTGGCGCCGGGCCGCTACCGCGGCCCGGTCACCCTGTCGGACCCCATCACCCTTGATGGTGGCGGCGCCGCCCTGATCGACGGCGGCGGCGACGGATCGGTCATCACCGTGACCGGCCCCGACATTACCGTGCGCGGACTGGAAATCACCGGTTCGGGCAGCGATCACCAGACCATCGATTCCGGTGTGCAACTGACCAGGACCGCCCGCCGCGCGGTGATCGAGGACAACCGCATCCTCGGCAACCTCTACGGCGTCGACATCCACGGCGCGAATGACAGCATCGTGCGCGCCAACACCATCGTCGGGCGCCGCGGCCACCGCATGAACGCGCGCGGCAACGGTGTCTATGTCTGGAACGCGCCGGGCGCGCAGGTGATCGGCAACGATATCCGCTACGGGCGCGACGGCATCTTCGTGAACACCTCGCGCGCCAACGTGTTTCGCGGCAACCTGTTTCGCGACCTGCGCTTTGCCGTCCATTACATGTATGCCAACGATTCCGAGGTGTCCGACAACATTTCGATCGGCAACCACCTTGGCTATGCGCTGATGTTCTCGACCGGCATCAAGGCGAGCGGCAACATGTCTTTGGGCGACCGCGACCATGGCATCATGCTCAACTATGCCAACGACGTGGACCTGCACGGCAACCTGGTCCGCGGCGGGGCCGAGAAATGCACCTTCATCTACAACGCGCACCGCAACCTGATTGCGCGCAACCGGTTCGAGGGCTGCGACGTCGGCATCCATTTCACCGCCGGGTCCGAGCGCAACGCGCTGACCGGCAACGCCTTCATCGGCAACCGCACGCAGGTCAAATACGTCGGCACCACCGACGTGGAATGGAGCCTGGAGGGCCGCGGCAACTACTGGTCCGACCATCCAGCCTTCGACCTCGACGGCGACGGGCTTGCCGACAGCCCGTTTCGCCCCAACGACCTGATGGATCACATCCTGTGGTCGCAACCGGCCGCGGCGCTGCTTCTGGGCGCGCCGGCGGTGCAACTGATCCGCTGGTCGCAGGCCAGCTTTCCGGCCACCCTGCCCGGCGGTGTGGTGGACAGCCATCCGCTGACCCGGCCGGTCGAGATCACGGTCCCCCCCGAGATTGCCGCGATGGCGGCCAAGCGCGCCGGCAAATGGCGCAATGGACAGGCAGATGACGTACAACCTTGAAATCGCCGACCTGACCAAGACCTTTGGCGACGTGCACGCGCTGAGCGATGTCTCGCTCGCCGTGGCGCCGGGCGAGCGGGTGGCGCTGCTGGGCCATAACGGGGCAGGCAAGTCGACCCTGATGAAGATCGTGCTGGGCCTTGTCCCTCACGACGCCGGCAAGGTATCGGTGATGGGCGCGGTGCCGGGCTCGACCGCGGCGCGACGGTCAGTGGCCTACCTGCCCGAGAACGTGGCCTTCCACCCGGCACTGACCGGGCAGGAGCAGATCGCCTATTACCTGCGCCTGCGCGGTCTGCCCGCCGCCGGCGCGACCGACCTTCTGGCGCGTGTCGGGCTGGCCGACGCGGCGCGGCGACGCATCGGCACCTATTCCAAGGGCATGCGTCAGCGCGTCGGGCTGGCGCAAGCGCTGATCGGCGCCCCGGGGCTGCTGGTGCTGGATGAGCCCACAAGCGGGCTCGACCCGGTATCGCGGCGCGACTTCTACGCGCTGCTCGACGGGCTGGCGGCCGAGGGTGCGTCGATCCTGCTGTCGAGCCACGCGCTGACCGAGGTCGAGGCGCGCACCGACCGGCTGGTGATCCTTTCGGCGGGCTGCGTCGTCACCGATGGCGCGCTGGCCGACCTGCGCCGCCAGGCGGACCTGCCCGTCCACCTGCACGTCACCGCCCGCGACGGCCATCGCGAGCAACTGGCCGCGGCGCTGCCGGGGGCACGGATGAACGGCACCGGCGTGGCGCTGTCGTGCGCACAGCGCGACAAGCTGGGCATTCTGGCACGGATCGCGGGACTGGGTGACATGGTGGCCGATATCGACGTGCAACCGCCCAGCCTTGAAGACATCTACAGCCATTTCAGCCGGAGAGACGGTCAATGACACGCATCCTCGCCACCGCGGCGGTCGAGTTCCGCATCGCGCTGCGCAACCGCTGGGTCGCGATCGCCATCGCGATGATGGCGCTGTTCTCCGTCGTCCTGTCGGCGGCCGGATCGGCGCCCACCGGCGCACTCGGCGCCGATCGGCTGTCGGTAACGGTGGCCAGCCTGACGTCGCTCGCGGTCTACCTGGTACCGCTGGTGGCGCTGCTGATGTCCTTCGACGGCGTCGCCGGCGAGGTCGAACGCGGCACCCTGCCGCTACTGCTGACCTATCCGGTCACCCGTAGCGAGGTTCTGGCAGGCAAGCTTCTGGCCCATCTCGGGGTGCTGGGGCTGGCCGTGTTGGTGGGCTACGCCATCGCTGCCGCGGCCGCCATCGCGGTCGAGCCCGCGGCGGTGCAGGGGCTGCCGGCGCTATGGCGGCTGATGTGGTCCTCGGCGCTGCTGGGGGCGGCGTTCCTGTGCCTGGGCTACGCGCTGTCGGCACTGGCGCGCCGGCCCGCCGGGGCCGCGGGGCTGGCGATCGCGCTGTGGCTGGTGATGATCGTGCTCTACGACCTCGGGCTGCTGGCGGCGGTGGTGGCCGATGGCGGCGGCTGGTTCACCACGCAGGTGTTCCCGTGGCTGCTGCTGGCCAACCCCGCCGATGCGTTCCGGCTGTTCAATCTGGCCGCGTCCGAGGCGACGGCCGCCGCCGCAGGCATCGGCGGCGCCGCCAACGCCATCCCTGCCTGGCAGGCGCTGACCTCGGTGCTGGCCTGGCCGCTACTGGCGCTGGCACTGGCCGTCGCCGCCTTCCGCAGGGTGACGCCATGAGCACACAGACAGCATTCGCCCTGGCCGCCGCCGCGCTGCTGGCCCTGGCCGGGTGCCGCGAAGAGGCCGCCGCGCCGCCCGAGCCGGTGAAGATGAGCGCCGACGCGGTCGGGCATTTCTGCCAGATGAACATGCTGGAGCACCCCGGCCCCAAGGCGCAGGTGCATCTCGACGGATTGCCGGGATCGCCGTTGTTCTTCGCGCAAGTGCGCGACGCCATCGCCTACCGCCGGATGCCCGAGCAAAGCCATGCCATCACCGCCACCTATGTCAGCGACATGAGCCATGCGCCCAGTTGGGAAAACCCCGGGCGCGAGAACTGGATGATCGCGGCGCAGGCGCATTACGTGATCGGCTCGCAGCGGGTGGGCGGCATGGGCGCGCCCGAACTGGTGCCGTTCTCGGACCGTGCCGACGCCACCGCCTTCGCCGCGCGCCATGGCGGCCGCGTGGTGCGTCTGGCCGATATCCCCGACGCCGTGGTGCTGGCCCCGGTGGCGGAGGGCGACGCCACGACCCCGGCGCAAAACGGCACCTCCGCAAAGGACGACAACGCCGGCTACGCCGAGCGGCTGCGGGCGCTCTCGCGCGAGAAGGAATGACCCGCCCCTTCGCCCGCCGCCAGTTTCTGAACCTCGCGGCCGCCGCGCTGGCCTGCCCCGCGGCGGTGCAGGCGGATACAGGTGTTGAGCGGCACGACTGGCGCGGCACCGCCATCGGCGCGGGCGCGCGGATCACGCTTTACCACCCGCGCGGCGATGAATTGCTGGCGCGGGCGCGGGCCGAGATCGACCGGCTGGAAGACATCTTCAGCCTCTATCGCGCCGATTCGGCGCTGTCGCGGCTCAACCGCGACGGGGGGCTGGCCGCCCCGCCCTTCGAATTGCTGGACTGCCTGTCGCTCTGCGCCCGGGTGCACCGCGCGAGCGGCGGGCTGTTCGACCCCAGCGTGCAACCCCTCTGGGCGCTTTACGCCGAGGCCCACAACGCCGGGCAGGCGCCGACCGCGGATCAGATCACGGCAGTGCTGGCGCGCGTCGGCTGGAAGGGCGTGCACTATGACAGCCGTGAAGTCCGCCTGCGCACGGGCATGGCGCTGACGCTCAACGGGGTCGCGCAGGGCTATGTCGCCGACCGGGTGGCGGTGCTGCTGGAACGCGCCGGGGCGACACGGGCGCTGGTCTATACCGGCGAGATCCGCACCATCGGCGCCCCCGCGGGGCGCCCAGGCTGGTCGGTGCAGATCGACGGCGGGCCAAAGCTGAGCCTCAGCGACCGGGGCCTTGCCACCTCCGCCCCGCTGGGTACGGTGTTCGACGCCGGCGGCGAGGTCGGTCATATCCTGCACCCGCGCACCGGGCGGCCGGTGCCGGCGCGCTGGCGGCTGGTCTCGGTCAGCGCGCCGCGGGCAGCGCCGGCCGACGCGCTGGCCACCGCCGGGGCGATGATGCCGGACCGCGCGCGCCTGGCTGCATTGGTCGGGGGATTCCGCGGCGCCCGGATCGAGGCGGCGGTGCCGGCCTGATCGCCGCCCGGTGATCCCTGGCGCACGGGCGTCCGCGTCTGACAGCGCAGGAAACTCAGCGCGGCGACAGCCGCAGGTGGATGCCGTCGCGGGCGCGCACCGTCAACTGCGCTTGCGGCACCGGCTCGGCGCCGGCGACCCGCTCGATGCGGAAGGCGCGCGCCATCATCGCCAGCAGCAGCGGCCCCTCGGCCATGGCAAACCCCGCACCGGGGCAGACCCGCGCGCCGGCCGAGAACGGAATATAGGCGTCGCGCAGGCACGCCTTGCCGTTCTCGGTGGCGAAACGGTCGGGGTCGAAATCGTCGGGGCGCTCCCACAGGCGGGCGTGGCGGTGCAGGTGCCAGGGGCTGATGATGATCTGCGCGCCCGGCGGCACGGCGCGATCGCGGAAACGCTCCGGGCACGCGGCCTCGCGCACGAACATCGGCACCGGCGGGTAAAGGCGCATGGTTTCGCGAAATACCGCGCGCGCCTGCGGCAGCTTCGACAGGGCCGAGAAATAGATCTTGTCGGGCTCGAACGCGGCGCTGGCCTCGTTTGCCAGCCGGTCCTGCCAGTCGGGATAAAGCGCCAGCAGGTAAAGCGCCCATGCCAATGCCGAGGCCGAGGTCTCGTGCCCGGCAAGAAAGAAGATCGCCACCTGGTCGACCATCTCGTCGGTGTCGAAAGTCTGGCCTGTCTCGGGGTCGGGGGTGGTCATGATCTTGGTCGCCAGGTCGTCGGGCGCGATGCCGGCGTCGAGCGCCGCCGCCCGGTCCACCGTCAGCCGCGTGATGGCGGCGCGGATGGTGCGCGCGGTGGCGCGCGTGCGGCGTGAATGCAGTCGTGGCACCCAGCCGGGCAACGGCAGCAGCGCGCCGATATTGAGCAGCGGCTGCGCCTTCTGGTGGGCACGGAAGGCCGAGAACACGTCGGCCGCCAGCTCGTGCTCGATCGGGATGGAAAACAACGTGCGAAAGATCACGTCGGCGGCGGCGTGGCTGGTCTGCGCCTCGATCTCGACCGGGCGGCCATCGGCCAGCGGCGCGAGGCGCGCCACCATCGCCTGGCCCGCGTCCCACATCGCCGGAAAGGTGTCGCGCAGGCGCCCGCCCTCGAACGCCGGGTCGATGATGCGGCGCTGGCGCGCCCATGTCGCGCCGTTGGTGATGAACACCGAGTTGCCCAGCAGCGGCGTCAGCCCCTCGCGGATGCGCCGCGACTTGGGAAAATCGGCGGGCCGGCGGCGCAGCACCAGGTCAACCAGATCGGGATCGTTGCACAGGTAAGAGCGGAAGAACGGCGTGCGGAACTCGGCCATCCAGGCGCGATACAACCGCGCCGGCTGGGCCGACAGGATGTCGCGGCGAAACAGCCGCGCATAGCGCCACAATGACACCTTGCCCGGCCGCGCGGCCGGTTTCGGGGGCATGGGCCGTGGTGGCGGCGGGGTGTCGGCTGGCATCGGGGTCATCCTGATCGGCGCGGCGGCGGCACGCGCCAACCCTGCCCGCCCGCGCCGGGCCGGGTCAAGCACGCGGCGGGGGCGCTCATGGCGCGGCCGGGTCGCCCGCGCCCTGCCACCCTGCCGCGCAGGGCGCGCCCGGCAGCCCCAGCAGATCGACCGCGCGCGCGGCGATCTGGTCGGTCACGGCATCCATGCCGTCCGCGCCCATGTACCACGCCGGCACCGGTGGCATCACGATCGCGCCCATTTCCGTCACCGCCGTCATGTTGCGCAGATGCGCCAGCGTCAGCGGCGCCTCGCGCGCCAACAGCACCAGCGGGCGGCGCTGCTTGAGGGACACGCCGGCGGCACGGGTCAGCAGGTTGTCGTCGAGGCCGTGCGCCACCGCCGCGAGGGTGCGCATCGAACAGGGCGCCACGATCATCCCCGCCACCGGAACCGAACCCGACGCGATGGCGGCGCCGATGTCGGATACCGGGTAGCTGCGCGTGGCCAGACCGCGCAGCGCCGCCTCGGCGTGCGCGCCGCACTCGGTAGCCAGCGTGCGGCGGGCGGCACGGCTGATCACCAGGTCGATCCCCACGCCCCTGGCCGCCAGGTGGCGCGCCGCCGCCAAAGCCAGCGCCGCGCCCGAGGCGCCCGACACCCCCAGCACCACGCGCGCGCTCATGCCAGCCCCGCGCGCGCCACCAGATCGGCGGCAAAGGTTTCGGCCTCGGGGCTCATGGCCATGACGCGGCCCCACTCGCGCGTCGTCTCGGACCCGATCTTGGTGGTGGCGTCGATGCCCATCTTGCCGGCCAGCCCCGCCCGGGGGGAGGCAAAATCGAGGTAATCCATCGGCGTGCCCTCCAGCACCGTCACGTCGCGGCCCGGGTCCATGCGGGTGGCCATCGCCCAGGCCACGTCGTTCCAGTCGCGCGGGTCGATGTCGTCGTCGACGACCACGATCATCTTGGTATAGCTGAACTGTGCCAGCATCCCCCACAGCGCCATCATCACCCGCCGCGCCTGCCCGGGGTAACGCTTGGCGATGCTGACCACCGCGATACGGTAGGAACACGCCGCCGGCGGCAACCAGAGATCGACGACCTCGGGGATTTGCGCGCGGATCACCGGCAGCGCCAGGTCGTTGAACACCTCGCCGATGACCGAGGGCTCGTCCGGCGGCCGGCCGGTATGGGTGGACAGGTATAGCGGGTCGCGCCGGTGGGTCAGCGCCGAGACGCGCATCACCGGGAACGGTTCGGCCGCGTTGTAGTACCCCGTATGGTCGCCGAACGGGCCCTCGGGCGCGGTTTCGCCGGGGTGAACCCACCCTTCGATCACCATCTCGGCGCGCGCCGGCACCATCAGCGGCACCGTGCGTGCCGGCACCATCTCGGCCCGCGCGCCGCGCAGCACGCCGGAAAAGCCGATCTCGGACACGCCCTCGGGCAATGGCAGCGCCGCGGCCAGCAGCAATGCCGGGTCGGCGCCCAGCGCGATGGCCACCGGCATCGGCGCCCCCGCCCGCGCCCATGTGCGGTGGTGCGCGGCCCCGCCCCGGTGCGCCAGCCAGCGCAGGATCAGCCGGCCACCGTCCAGCACCTGGGCACGGTAGATGCCGGCGTTGTAGGTGTGCAGGGCCTCGGCGGCGCTGTCATGGGCGCGGGTCAGCACCACCGGCCAAGTGATCAGCGGGCCGGCATCGCCGGGCCAGCAGGTCTGCACCGGCAGGCGGGTCAGATCGGGCGTCTCATCCACCTGATCATGCACCGGGGCGCGCTTGCCGACATGGGGGCGCGCATCGAGCGCCGCGCGCAGCATCGGCCAGCGCGCCAGCGCATCGCGCATGCCGGTGACCGGCGCCGGCGCACGCAATGCGGCCAGGAAGGCGCCCAGATCAGGCACGCCATCCTCGCCGCAGCCCAACCCGGCGGCCACCCTCGCACGGGTGCCGAAAAGGTTGGCAACCACCGGCACGCGCGCGCGGCTGCCATCCGCCAGAACGGGCGCCTCGAAGCGCAGCACCGGGCCACCCGTCCGCAGCACCCTGTCGGCCACCGCGGTCATCTGGTGAACGACGGAAACCGGCTCGACCACGGTCGCCAGATCGTCACGCGCCGCGAGATCGGACAGGAACGCCCGCAGGCTATGGCGGCGCGGCTGGCCGGTCATGCGCAGTCTCCGAAAACTCGCTTTCGCCATGCCTAGCACCGCTGCGGCAGGGCAGTATTGACATATGTCAAATCTTCGTCGCCCCGTCGGCGCTAGGCTGTCTGCGGTGTCTCGCTCGAGACACCCTCGCTTGACAGGAGTTCGCCTTGCCCGATTCCGCTGTGTCGTTCCCGCTTGCCCCGCGCCCGCTGGCGGCGGGGCTGCGGGTCTTGCCGCTATTCCCGCTGGCCGCGCCGCTCAGCCTGCTGGCACGGCGGGTGATCGCCGCCAATCCCGGCCTGATCGAGCGGTTGGGAGTGTATGGCGCCTGTCGCTTTGCCATCGACCCCACCGATCTGCCGCTGGTGTTGCTGTTGCACCCGCACCCCAGCCGGGCGCGGATCACCGTGCACCGCCGCCCACCCGCCGAAGCCGACACGCGCATCGCCGGGCCGCTGGCGGCGCTTCTAGGGTTGGTGCACGGCACCTGGGACGGCGATGCGCTGTTCTTCTCGCGCGACCTGGTGATCGAGGGCGACACCGGCGCGGCGCTGGCGCTGCGCAACGCCATCGACGACGCCGAGCTGGACCTTGGTGCCGAGGTGGCGGGGCTGGCCGGGCCGATGCGCGGGCGGCTGGCACCACTGATCGGGCTGGCCGAGCGGGTGACGCGCCTGCCGTTGCGCCGCACAAGGGAGGTGTGAGGCGATGGAACTGGTCTGCCCTGCCGGCACCCCCGCGGCGCTGCGCGCAGCCGTCGCGGCGGGCGCGCACACCGTTTACTGCGGCTATGCCGACGACACCAACGCGCGCAACTTTCCCGGGCTGAATTTCTCGCGCGCGGAAATGGAAGCAGCCATCGCCCACGCCCATGCGCAGTGCGCAAAGGTGCTGGTGGCGATCAACACGTTCCCGCGCGCCGGCGACCCCGGCCCGTGGCACGCCGCCGTCGCCGATGCCGCGGCCGCCGGCGCCGACGCGGTGATCCTGGCCGATACCGGGCTGCTGGCGCACACGGCCGAGCACCACCCGGACCTGCGCCGCCATCTGTCGGTGCAGGCCGCCGCCGCCAACCCCGACGCGATCAATTTCCACGCCGAGGCGTTCGGGGTCAAACGCGTGGTGCTGCCTCGGGTTCTGAGCGTGCAGGAAATCACCGCGATCAACCGCGAGATCGACGTGGAAACCGAGGTGTTCGTCTTCGGCGGGCTGTGCGTGATGGCCGAGGGGCGCTGTTCGCTGTCGTCCTACGCCACCGGGCAATCGCCCAACATGAACGGGGTGTGTTCGCCCGCCAGCCATGTCGCCTATGACGAGGATGCAGACGGCACCCTGTCGGCGCGGCTGGGGGGCTTTACCATCCACCGTTCGGCCAGGGGCGAGCCGGCCCCCTACCCGACGCTGTGCAAGGGCTGTTTCACCTCCAACGCGCGCACCGGGTACGTGTTCGAGGATCCCACCAGCCTGGATGCCTCGCAGCTTATCCCGCAACTGGCCAAGGCCGGGGTGAGCGCGCTCAAGATTGAGGGGCGGCAACGCTCGCGTGCCTATGTCGCAAAGGTGGTGCGCGCCTTTCGCGCCGCCACCGATGCGCTGGCGGCAGGCCGGCCGATCCCGCCGGGCACGCTGGCGGCGCTGACCGAGGGGCAAAGCGCCACCACCGGCGCCTATGCCAAGACCTGGAGGTAAGCGGATGGACCTGACCGTGGGCCCCAACCAGTTTTTCTGGGGCGCCGAAACCTGGCGCGACTTCTACGCCGAGCTGGCCGACGAGGCGCCGGTGGATCGCGTCGTTCTGGGCGAGCTGGTGTGCTCCAAGCGCCTGCCGTTCTACCAAGCCGATATCCCCGGCGCCGTGGAGCGGCTGCAAGCCGCCGGCAAGCGCGTGGCGCTGACCTCGCTGGCGCTGGTCACGCTGAAGCGCGAGCGCAAGCTGATGGCCGAGCTGTTCGAAACGGGGCTGGAGATCGAGGTCAATGACCTGACCGCGCTGGCGCATCTGCCCGAAGGCGCGGCGTTCGGCGTAGGCCCGCTGGTCAATTGCTACAACGAGGGCACGGCGGCGTGGCTGGCGACGCGGGGCGCGGGGCGCATCTGCCTGCCGCCGGAGTTGCCGTTGACCTCGGTCACGGCGATCACCGCTGCCTGCCCCGCCCCGGTCGAGGTCTGGGGGTGGGGGCGGCTTCCGCTGGCGATCTCGGGGCGGTGCTATCACGCCCGGCTGCACGACCGGGCCAAGGACAACTGCCAGTTCGTCTGCGACACCGATCCCGACGGGCGCGAGGTCGAAACGCTCGACGGGCAGCCATTCCTGGCCGTGAACGGGGTGCAGACGCTGTCGGCGGCCTGCGCCAATGCCGCGCACCAGCTTGGCCCCTTGCGCAACGCAGGCGTTTCGGCGCTGCGGCTGTCGCCGCAGTCGGCGGGGTTCACGGCGGTGTGCCGCGACTTCCGCGCGCTTGCGGACGGGCGAATGAGCGCGGCAGAGCTGTCAGCGCGCAACCTGCCCGACGCCCCCGGCGGCGCCTATTGCGACGGTTTCCTGACCGGCATGAGCGGCGTGGCGTGGTCGCAGGCGGGGTAGGACCGCACTTTGGGGATCGCGACGTGAGCCGGCGCCGACGCGGCGCCCCGCTGGCCGGCCTTGCGGTGAACGCAAGGCCGCAGCCGATCAAGTCACCCTGCCCTGTCCAGCGCGCCAAGCGTTTCGGGCCAGAGTCGCCGTGCGTCTTCAAGCGCCCCGGCGACATCCGCGTCGCCACGCGCGCCCAGGCACGCCACCGCGTGTTCAAGGCACTGGTGCAGCGCCGGCGCGCCCAATGTCGCCGCTGCGCCGGCCAACCGATGTGCCAGGTCGGATGCCCGCGCCGCATCCAGCCCCGCCAGCGCCTGCCGATCACGCAACAGCGCATCGCCCTCGTCGCGGAACCGTGCAAGCAACTCTTGCACCCGGTTGGCCGACAGGATCGCGCGCAAACTCTCGATCACCGCCGCGTCAAGAACCGGCGCTGGTGCGTCTTGCGGTGCGGCCCGCGACGACCCGGTCGTGCCGTGCAGGCCGCGCAGGAGACCGGCGCGCTGCACCGGCTTGGTGATGACCGCATCCACTCCGGCGGCATGGCAGGCCGCATCGTCGGTTTCGATCACATGCGCGGTCACCACCACGATGCGCGCGTCTCGACACGGCCCCGCGGACGCGCGGATCGCACAAGTTGCCTGCAGCCCGTCCATTCCCGGCATGCTGAGGTCCATGAGGATCGCGTCGAAACGGTTCGCCATCGCGGCGGCGACGCCGGCACGGCCGTCCTCGGCCTCTTGCACCCGGTGCCCCTCGGCCTCGATCTGGCGGCGCAGGACGAAGCGGTTGACGTGGTTGTCCTCGACGATCAGCACGTCGAGCGGGCGGCACGCGGCGCACGGGTCGGGCGCCGGCGCACAGGCGGCGGTGGCGACGGGTGCCGGGGATGCGGGTAGCGGCAAACGGAGGCGGAACAGGCTGCCCTCGCCGATGATGCTTTCGGCCTCGACGCGGGCGTTCATCGCCTGCGCCAGCCGCCGCACGATGCCCAGCCCCAGCCCGGTGCCCTCGGCATGTTCGAACCCCGGCGTTTCGATACGCACGAAATCGTCGAAGATGCGCCCAAGGTCGCCCTCCGCGATGCCCGCACCGGTATCGGAAACATCGAACACCACCTCGCGCCCGGCGCCGTGGCCGGCGAGATTCGCCTCGAGGGTGATCCGGCCATCGCGGGTGAACTTGATCGCGTTGCCGATCAGGTTGGTCAGGATCTGCCGCACCCTGTGAGCGTCGGCATGGATGGTGCCCAGCGGATCGGGGCGGCGCATCAGCCGCAGGCGATTGCCCGCCTCCCGTGCGGCGGGCGTCATGTCACGCATCACCTCGTCCAGCAACGCGTCGAGATCGATGTCGCCCGGCGTCAGGGCAACATGGCCGGCCTCGATCCGGGCGATGTCGAGCACATCGTCGACATGGCCCAGAAGCACCCGCGCCGAGCTTTCGAGGATGTCGGCATATCCCGCTTGCGCGGCATCGAGCGGCGTGCCCCGCAACAGCTCCACCCCGCCCAGCAGACCGTTGAGCGGGGTGCGCATCTCATGGCTCATCACCGCCAGGAACCGTGCCTTGGCGCGATCGGCTGCTTCGGCGCGGTCGCGCGCCTCGCGCAGCGCGTCCTCGGTCGCGATCCGCTGCGTGATGTCGCGCAGGAAACAGGCGCGGATCGCCTCGCCGCCGCCGGGCGGCGGGGTGCCGACCGATATCTCCACCGCGACGTCGTGGCCGTCGGCGTGGCGCGCGCGGGCCTGCCGGTGCCGCCGCGCCTCCGGCGCTCCGGGCGCGGGCAGCAGAGGCGCATCCGGGTCACCGCCGTCGGGGCGCACGAAATCGTCCAGCGGCCGGCCCGTTGCCGCCTGCTGCATCAGCCCGAACATGTGTTCCGCGGCGTCGTTCATCTGCGTCACCTTGCCGGCCGCATCGGTCACGACGATGGCGTCGGGCGAGGTGGCGATGACGGTGGCCAGCCGCGCGCCGATCCGGCGATTGGCCTGCGCACGATCGAGGTTGATGCGTGACTGGCGCCAGAACAACGCCGCCAGCACCGCCAGCAGCGCCAGCAGCAGCACCAGCACCAGCGCCAGGTTGGCCAGCAGGCCGCGCATCTCCTCCCGCGCGGCCTGGGCGCGGCGCGCCGCCTCGGCATTACCGTTGACCGAGGCCCGTCGCAGGATCGGGCGCCACGCCGCCGCCTGCGCGGCCATCTCGGGTAACGCGGCGCGCAGCCGCGCGTCGGGGGCATCGACGAGCGCGGTCATCGCCTCCACCGTCGCGGCGATCTCGGCAAAACGGGGCGTCTCGGCAAGCACCAGATCGACATAGAGGGGGCTTTGCATCATAGTGCGAACGCGACTGTAGAAGATGTCGAATCGCCGGCGCAGCGCCTCCAGGGCGCTGGCGTCGCCGGCCCGTGCCTTGTCGATCTGGCGCTGAAAGTCGAGAAACTCGACCTCCAGTTGCGTGATCGTCCATTGCGGGCTGTCGCTTTGCGACGTCTCCAGCACATCGAGGCGGGTTTCGACCCGCAACAGCAACTGCCCCGCCGCAACCAGCAGCGCCGCCACCGCCAGCCCGATCAGCAGGAATTTCCAGCGCGCCGCAATCGCGTGCGCAATCCGTTTCGGCATCGAGGCCATTGCCGCGCTTCCCCGTCGCGTCTTACCAGTGGGCATCGCCCGCGCGGCGCCGCCCGCAGGCGGCGCTATCGCGCGATTTCTATCCGATCCAGTTGCCAGACGCTACGCGCATAGTGCAACTCGGTGCGAAAGCGCGGTGCGCTGTCGAAGGGATAGAGCAGCCAGACCGGCCCCTTGTCGCGCAGCGTCATCCGCGCGCCGTCGCGCTCGAACGCCAGCAGGGCACCTTCGGGCGCACCTCGGCGACCGGAATCTCGGCCGTGTAGCCGTTCGCGGCCCGCAGCGTCACGCGCCCGCTGTCCACCCCAAGGTGCGCCAGCAGGTCGTGCAGCCGCACGCCCGCGAACCGCGCGCGCCCGGCGGTCCAGATCGTCGATGTACGAAACGCGCTGCGCGGCAAGTCCGCCGTACCGGACAGATCGACGGTCAACTGCCGCGAGCCGCGGGCGCCGCCGGCAAGTTGTACCTCCAGCGTCACCGGCGCGGGGTCGTCCGATCCCGCCGACATCACGCTGGCGGGCAGCACAAGGCACAGAATCAGGGTCGCGGCCCGGGCCGCCGACCAGCTCCTTGCAATCAAGGATCGCATCGCGCCCCCCTTGCACGCGCCATCTGATACTTGACTATGCGGGAAGTCGCGCAACCGCGTCCAGCCCCCTACCCTTTCGTACAGGATCGCACGCTGCGGCGAGGCCGCGGCTCTGGTCAATCGAGCGACCCGGCTCTACTGTGCCGGAGCCGATTGCAATGGAGCAATGCAAGAAATCATGGAGCCCGGACAGGTGCCGACCGCGCAAACGCAACATGACCCCGATCCGACCGAGGCGCCGAAGGTGCTGATCGCGGACGACCACGGGCTGGTACGCGAAACGCTCGCCGCCTACCTGTCGGATGCCGGCGGCATCGCCGTGACCCAGGCTGGCGGGCTGGAAGAGGCGCTCGCCGTGATCGGGCAAGACGGCCCGTTCGACCTGGTGCTGCTGGATTTCACCATGCCGGGAATGTCGCTGCCCGATGGGATGGATCGCGTGCGCGCGCTGAATCCCGACGGGGCGGTGGCGCTGATTTCAGGCACCGCGCCCGATGGCGTCGGGCGCCGCGCCATGGAATGCGGCGCCGCGGGTTTCCTGCCCAAGACCATGGCGCCGATGGCGCTTCTGGCTGCCGTGGCCGAGATTCTGGGTGGCGGCACCTATGCGCCGGCGGCGATCCTCCACGCCGACCCGCTGCCACCTCACGACCGCCTGACCCCGCGCGAACGCGAGGTGCTCGAAGGGCTCTGCGCGGCCAGGTCGAACAAGGAAATCGCCCGCGACCTCGACGTGCAGGAGGTCACGGTCAAGCTGCACGTCAAGACGCTCAGCCGCAAGCTGGGGGCGCGCAACCGCACCCACGCGGCGATGATCGCGCGCGATCTGTGGCTGGTCTGACGGCACCGGCGCGCCGGGATGACAGGGCGCGTGATCGCATGCGGCACTCGCCGGCCGGCCCCTACCCGGCCGCCGTTCCGCGCCCGCCGCAAACCGGGCAGTCGGCGCGCGGGGCCAGCGCGATGCCGCGCGTCTCGGCATAAAGCGCGTCGTAGATCAGCATCCGCCCGCGCAACGGGGCGCCCGCGCCGGTCAGAACCTTCACCGCCTCGACCGCCATCATCGCGCCGACCACGCCGGGCAGCGGCGCCAGCACGCCCGCCTCGGCACATGACGGCGCCAGCCCCGGCGCCGGGCGTTCGGGGAAAATACACTCGTAGCACGGGCCGCCGCGGGCCGGATCGAACAGGCTCACCTGCCCTTCCCATTGTGACAATGCGCCTGAAATCAACGGCTTGCCCTTCATCACCGCGGTGGCATTGGCCAGGTAGCGGGTATCGAAATTGTCGCTGCCGTCGATCACCAGGTCGTAGTCACCGAACAGATCCGCGGCAATTTCCGCGGTCAGGCGGCGCTCGTAGGGACGTACCGAAACATACGGGTTCTGCGCCATGATCGCCGCCTGCGCCGAGGCCACCTTGGGCGTGCCGACCGCCGCCTCGGGGTGGATCACCTGGCGCTGCAGGTTGGAGTTCTCGACCACGTCGTCGTCGATCACCCCGATCGTGCCCACCCCCGCCGCCGCCAGGTAGGTCAGCACCGGCGCGCCCAATCCGCCAGCGCCGATCACCAGCACGCGCGCCCGTTTCAGCCGCTTCTGCCCGGTGCCGCCGATCTCGCGCAGGACGATGTGGCGTGCATAGCGTTCCAGCTCGGCCGGGGAAAAGCTGTTACCCCCGGATCCGGCGCGCTCACCCACGGCCCCGGCGGGGCCAGCCGCGGGCGCCGCACGCGCCGCGGCCCTCTCGCGCAGGCGCTGCAGCCCCGCCGCGTAGGCCAGCACCAAGGCCGCGAACCCGCCCAGCAGCAACCACGGTGCCGGGCTTGCGCCCGTGGCCGCGCGCACCGGGTGCCCCGCGGGCAGCAGCAGTTGCACCGCCACGACCGCGGCCCACAGCGCGGCGATCATGATCCAGCGTTGGCGGCGCGGCGCGCCCATCGCCGCCCCGATGCCCCATAGCGCCGCTGCCATCACCAGAACCGGCAGCATCACGCCTGCCCCGTCGAGCCGAAGCCGCCCTCGCCGCGCGCGGTGTCGGCCAGCGTATCGGACAGCACGAACCGCGCCCGCACCACCGGTGCGACCACCATCTGCGCGATCCGCGCGCCGTGCCCTATCTCGAACGGCGCATCGCCCGCGTTCATCACGATCACCCCCAGCGGGCCGCGATAATCGCTGTCGATGGTGCCGGGGCTGTTGGGCAACGTGATCCCGTGCCTGAGCGCCAGCCCCGAGCGCGGCCTGAGCTGCACCTCGTAGCCCTCCGGCACCGCCAGCCGCAGCCCCGTGGGCACCAGCGCCCGCGCCCCCGGCGCCAGCGTCACGCCGCGGCGGTCGGGGAAATTGGCGCGCAGGTCCGCGCCCGCGGCGCCCGCCGTCGCATAGCTTGGCAAACCGAGCGCACGGTCCGCGCCTTCTTCCCATTGAAACGCGACGGTCAGCACGCCCTCCTCCCGATCTTCATCTTTCCGAAAATACTCATGCCCTTACGCCAGCGCCTGCGCGATACGCGCGGCCAGGCGCGCCGCCACATCGGCCTTGGACATGCGCGGCCAGTCCTCGGCGCCGGCCTCGGTGATCAGCGTCACGACGTTCTCCGCGCCGCCCATGATGCCGGTGTCGGGGCTTACGTCATTGGCCACGATCCAGTCGCACCCCTTGCGGGTGCGCTTGGCGGTGGCGTTGGCGATCACGTCGCCGGTCTCGGCAGCAAAGCCTACCACCAGCGGCGGGCGCCCTTCGCCCATCTGCGCGACGTGCGCCAGGATGTCGGGGTTTTCCGCGAATTCCAGCACCGGCAGCGCGCCGGCCTGCTTCTTTATCTTGGTCTCGCTTTGCGCGGCGACACGCCAGTCGGCCACCGCGGCTGCGAACACCGCCGCATCGGCGGGCAGCGCCGCCTCGACCGCGGCCAACATCTGCGCGGCGGTCTCGACGCGCACCACCTCGACGCCCTCGGGCGGCGGCATGTCGGCGGGGCCGGTGACGAACACCACTTGCGCACCCAACCCCGCCAGCGCCCGCGCGATGGCCGTGCCCTGCGCCCCGGACGAGCGGTTGGCGATATAGCGCACCGGGTCGATGGGTTCATGCGTGGGCCCCGAGGTGACCAGCACCCGCTTGCCGGCCAGCGGCCCCGCCGCCAGCCGCGCCGCGATCGCCTCGACGATCGCGGCAGGCTCGGCCATGCGGCCGGGGCCATGTTCTCCGCAGGCCATGTCGCCCGCGTCGGGGCCGACCATCGCGACGCCGTCCCCGGCCAGCCACGAGCAATTGCGCTGTGTCGCCGGGTGCTGCCACATCCGCACGTTCATCGCCGGCGCGATCAGCACCGGCGTGTCTGTGGCCAGCAACAGCGTCGTCGCCAGGTCGCCCGCCAGCCCCTGCGCCATTTTCGCCATCAGGTCCGCCGTGGCCGGCGCCACCACCACCAGGTCGGCGCTGCGCGACAACCGGATGTGGCCCATCTCGGCCTCGGCGGTCAGGTCGAACAGGTCTTCGTGCACCGCCTCGCCGGCCAGCGCCGACACCGACAGTGGCGTCACGAACTGCGCGCCTGCGCGGGTCAGCACCGGGCTGACATGCGCCCCCTGCCCGCGCAACAGCCGGATCAGTTCCAGCGTCTTGTAGGCCGCGATGCCGCCGCCGATGACCAGTAATATCCGCTTGCCCGCCAGCATGGCCGCCCGTCCCCCAGACATGATGCCCCGACACTAGAACCCGCCGCGCCGATTGTGAACCTCTCATGGCGTTCCGGTCGTCGATGACCGCCGGGAACCACCGCGTGCCCCGTGCGCCCGCTACTCGAACGCCTCGCAGGGGTCCGGGCGTTCCGCCGGGGCGGCGAAACTCACCGCATCAAAGCTGCCCTCGGGCGTCATGCCCGCCTCGCCCTGGCCCAGCGCGAACACCGACACCTCCGGCCGCGCCGTTTCCAGCACGGCCGGCACGCCCCAGTCGCGCCGCGCGTGGCCGTTGCCGGTAATCACCACCACCGGCGCGCCCGCCTCATCCAGCGCGCGCAGCGCCGTGCGGGCCAGTTGCGCGTCGCGCAACCGTTGCAGCGCCACCATGCCGGGCAGCATCGCCTCGGGTAGCGCGTCGCAATGCGCCGCCATCTGCATCGCCTCGCGCGCCTCCTGCTGGGCCTGCGGCAGCGGGTCGCGCAGGCCAAAGGCACCTGCCCCGGCGCCGAAATGCGCGGCAACGCCCTCTTGCATCGCCGCCCGCGCCGTATCACGGGGCACCGCGGCGCCATAGACGCGCGCGCCCGGCGCGGCGGTGAAAACCGGGTGGTACATGGCAAAATCGGGCCAGCCGCTATCGACCCAGTCCAGCGCCCCGGCCAGCGCCGCCGCGTCGGCGCGGTTGTCCGGTGTCACCTGCGCCGCCTGCTCGGCGGTGAGCATCTCGAACACCAGCGCGGCGGGTTGCAGCGCCTCGACCGCCGCGGCCTGCGCGGCGTGGTGGGCGGGGTTGTCGTGCACCTCGCCCAGCACCACGACCTGCGCGGCGCGCATTCGCTCTAACACGGCCTCGGGCAGTGCCGCCCACACCGGGGCGGCGGCCAGCATCGTGACGATATATGCAAGTATCCTCATGCGAGGAACTCATGCACCTCGCGCGACTGGCTTTCAAGCGTCTTGCGCATCTTGGCGAAGGCCGCGGCCTCCAACTGGCGCACCCGCTCCTTGCTGAGCCTGAGTTCCGCGCCCAGGCTTTCCAGTGTCCGCGGCGCATCGCGCAGCTTGCGCTCGCGCACGATGAACCGCTCGCGCTCGTTGAGCGCCGCCATCGCCTCGACCAGCCATTTGCGCAACGCCGCGGTGTCATGCGTGTTCTCCACGATTTCGGCGGCCTGCGTGCCCTCGTCCTCGATCGTGTCGATCCATTCGCGGCCCTCGTCCTCGACCGATTGGGTGACATTGAGGCTGAAATCCGAGCCCGAAAGCCGCCCTTCCATCATTTCCACGTCGCGCAGCGGCACGCCCACCTCGGACGAGATCGCCTGCCGCATCTGGTGGCGGTCCAGTTCCTCGCCGCGCGCCATCGCCTCGCGTTCCAGCCGCGCCTGAACCCGGCGCAGGTTGAAGAACAGGCTTTTCTGGCTGCTGGTGCTGCCGGTGCGCACCATCGACCAGTTGCGCATCACGTAATCCTGGATGCTGGCCTTGATCCACCACACCGCGTAGGTGGAAAAGCGCACGCCGCGGTCGGGGTCGAACTTGTCGGCGGCCTTCATCAGGCCCAGTCCGGCCTCCTGTATGAGGTCGTTCATCGGCGCGCCGTAGCGCCGGAACTTGGACGCCATCGAGATCGCCAATCGCATGTAGGCGTTGATCAGCCGGTGCAGCGCCTCTTCGTCGCGCTCGTCACGCCAAGCATAAGCCAGCCTCAACTCGGTTTCCGCGTCGAGCAGCTCTGCCTTCATGGCGCGGCGCGACATGGTGGTATCGTTCGGTCCGTCGAGTGCCATTTCTAACCCCCGGGGTTGCAAGGTGCGTTGCCCATGCACCTCTTTGATATTGTTGCGCAGAGTGCTACGCGCGCATAGCGTGGATGGATCACAATAAGGTGTGTCTGAGATGATGGCAGATTTGACGCTGGTGCTTGGCGGGGCGTCGTCGGGCAAGACGGCCTGGGCCGAGGCGATGGTGAAAAGCTTCTATCTGCCAATGACTTATATCGCCACGGCGCAGGCGCTGGATAGCGAGATGGCCGACAGGATCGCCGCACACAAGGCGGCGCGCGGCCCCGGCTGGGAGGTGATCGAGGCACCGCTGGACGTGGCCGGGGCGCTGCGCGACATGCCCGCGGGGCGGGCGGTTCTGCTCGATTGCGCGACAATGTGGCTGAGCAATCGAATGGCTGCGGGGGGCGACATCGCGGATGCGCAGGCGGAGCTGTTGGCGGCGCTTGCCGCGTGCCCCGCGCGAGTGGTGGTGGTGTCGAACGAACTGGGCCTGTCGGTGGTGCCAGACAACGCGCTGGCGCGCCGCTTTCGCGATGCGCAGGGGCGGCTCAACCAGCAGATCGCGGCGCATGCCGCACGGGTCGTGGCGATCATGGCCGGGCTGCCGCTGGCGCTCAAGGGGGCGCTGCCCGATGACATCGGATCCGGAGGGGCAGCGTGAGCCGGGTGTTCTGGGTCCGGCACGGGCCGACCCACGCGCGCGGCGGCATGGTGGGCTGGTCGGATCTGCCGGCCGATCTGTCCGACACCGCGCGACTGCGCGCGCTGGATGCCGCACTGCCACCCGCGGCGGTGGTGGTCTCGTCGGACCTGCGTCGCGCGCGCGAAACCGCCGACGCCATCGCCGGGGCGCGCGACCGCCTGCCCCCCGACCCGGACCTGCGCGAGATGCATTTCGGCGACTGGGAATTGCAACGCTTCGATGCCGTCCCCGACCAGGCGCGGCTGTTCGCGTTCTGGGACAACCCCGGCGACACCCGCCCGCCGGGCGGCGAAAGCTGGCATGAGCTGTGCGCCCGAGTGGACCGCGCCGTGGCGCGTGCCCAGAACGCTCACCCCGGCCGTGACATCGTCGCGGTGGCACATTTCGGCGTCATCCTGACGCAGGTGCAGCAGGCGCTGCGGCTGAGCGCCTACGAGGCCTTCGCGCATCGCATCGACAACCTGTCGCTGACCGAACTGCGGCGCGGCCCCGATGATGCCTGGGAAGCCGGGGCGATCAACCGCCTGCCCTGAGTGCCGGCGCGGCGCCGCTGGCGCGCGCTCAGGTCTCTCCGCCAGCCGGGCGATCACCCCCCGGGCGCGGTTGGCCGAAATGTTCGACCATCGCCGCCAGGTCCTCGGGCGGTGTGCCGCTGCGCAGGAAGGCGCAGGCATTGGCGCTGTGCTGAAAGATCGAGCCATCGGAAAAGAACGTGGTATTGGTTACGAAGATCACGCGCGCCTCGGGGCGGCGATAGCTTGCGTAGTCGGCGATGGCCAGCGGACTGCCCTCGGCGATGACCAGATCCAGGATGATCACGTTGATCTCTTCGGCGCGCAACACCTCGATGGCACTGTCCTGGTCGCCGACCAGCGTGACCCGCGCGCCCTGTCGTTCGAGGTGACGTTGCCACAGGCGGCCAAGGTCGGTTTCGGATTCAACAATAAGCACTTTCAAAATACACCCTCCGTGGACGCGCGACCGTCTCGCGCCGCGCGGATCCCCCCCAAAGGGGTTTGACCCCAAATCCCTAACAAAAGGTTAACATATCCTGAATCAATGTTAATGACCGCGCGAGCATGCTTGCATCGGCGCGCGTTTTGCGCAACTCCGCCGGGCATGAGCGACCGGCAGGACATCCACCCGCGCACGCCGCGCGACCATGGCGGCGGTCTCGACGCGGCCGTGCGCCATTTCGGTGGCGCGCGCGGCGACTGGCTGGACCTGTCCACCGGCATCAACCCGGTGCCCTACCCGGTGAGCGACCTGCCCGCCGAGGCGTGGACAGCCCTGCCCGACGCCGACGCGCAAGCCGCACTGGTCGAGGCCGCGCGCGCCCACTGGGCGGTGCCCGCGGGCGCCGCGGTTCTGGCGGCGCCGGGGGCCTCGGCGCTGATCGCGCGCATCCCGGCGCTGCGCCGCGCCGCAACGGTGCATATCCCCCGCCCCACCTATAACGAGCACGCCGCCGCCTTCGCCGCGCAGGGCTGGCAGGTGGCAGGCGACGCGGCCGATCGCGCCGATGCGCAGGTGACGGTGCACCCCAACAACCCCAGCGGGGCCTGGGCCGGCGCAGATGCGCTCACCGCGCCTTTGTGCATCATCGACGAAAGCTTCTGCGACGTGGCGCCAGGCCGGTCGCTGATCGGGCACGCCGCGCGACCGGGACGCATCGTGCTGAAGAGCTTTGGCAAGTTCTGGGGCCTGGCGGGGGTCCGGCTGGGCTTTGCCATCGGCGACCCGGACCTGGTCGACCGGCTTGCGGAAATGCTGGGCCCGTGGCCGGTATCGGGGCCGGCGCTGCATGTGGGGCGTGCGGCGCTGCGCGATACTGCCTGGGCCGGGGCCACGCGCTTGCGCCTGGCCACCGACGCCGCGCGGCTGGATGCGCTGCTGGAATCCGCAGGGGCGCAGGTGGTGGGCGGCACGCCGCTGTTTCGTCTCTACCACGTCGAGGATGCACCGGCCTGGCAGGCGCGCCTGGCCCGCGCCCGAATCTGGAGCCGTACCTTCCCCTATTCGCGCCACTGGCTGCGGCTGGGCCTGCCGGCCCCGGACCAGTGGCCGCACCTGGAGGCGGCGCTGTGACGCTGGTGCTGGCGCTGCTGCTGGATGCAGCCATGGGCGAGCCGCGCTGGCTGTGGGCGCGCCTGCCGCACCCGGCGGTTCTGATGGGCCGCGCCGTGGGCTGGTGCGACACGCGGTTCAATACCGGCCAAGCGCGGCGGGCACGCGGGGTTGCGGTGATCGCCGCGCTGTGCGCGGGCGCCGCGGCGGCCGGCGCCGTGCTGGCGGCGGCGGGGCCAGTGGCCGAGGTGCTGGTCGCCGCGATCCTGCTGGCGCAGCGGTCGCTGGTCGATCATGTCGGCGCCGTTGCCCGCGGCCTGCGCCATGGGGTGGCGCAGGGCCGCGCCGCGGTGGCGATGATCGTCAGCCGCGACACCGCCGGAATGGACCGCGACGCGGTTGCCCGCGCCGCCATCGAATCGGCGGCCGAAAACCTCAGCGACGGCGTCATCGCGCCCGCCTTCTGGTTCGCGGTGGCGGGGCTGCCGGGGCTGTTGGTCTACAAGGTGGTGAACACCGCCGACAGCATGATCGGATACCGCACGCCGCGCCACGCACGTTTCGGCTGGGCGGCGGCGCGGCTGGACGACATGCTCAACCTGATCCCGGCGCGACTGACGGCGGTGCAGATCGCGCTTGCCCACGGCGGGTGGCGCGACTGGCGCGCCATCGTCGCCGATGCCGGGCGCCACCGCTCGCCCAATGCCGGCTGGCCCGAGGCCGCGATGGCGCGCGCACTGGGCGTGGCGCTGGCCGGGCCGCGCAGCTATGGCGGCGCCACGCGGCCCTACCCTTGGGTCAACGCGGACGGGCGCAAGCCGCTGATGGCACGCGACGTCGAGGATGCCGCCGCCGCGCTGTGGCGCGCCTGGGGCGCGGCGCTGGTGCTTGCGCTGCTGATCGCCCTTTTCTGAACGGTCAAGCCTGCTATCCTGCCCCGGATTGCAACAGCCAAAGAACATTGGACCCCATGCGCATATTCTCCACGCTCGCCATCGTCTTCAGCCTTGCCGCCGCGCCGGCGCTGGCCCGCACCCCGTGCGGCGGCGGTTTCGCCGCCTTCGTCGACGACCTCAAGCAGGAGGCGCAGGCACGCGGTTTCAGCCGCGCTACCGTCAACCGGTTCTTCGCCACCGTCCGACAGGATCAGAGCGTTTTGCGCGCCGACCGTGCGCAAGGCTTTTTCCAAAAGCCGTTCACCGAGTTCGCGCGCAGCCTGATCTCGGCCAACCGGATGCAGCGCGGCCGCGCCAAGGCGCAGCAAATGCAACGCCTGTTCGACCGGATCGAGGCACGTTTCGGGGTGCCACGCGGCATCCTGCTGGCATTCTGGGCATTCGAGACCGATTATGGCGGCTTCCAGGGCGACACCAACACCCGCGATGCGCTGGTCACGCTGGCACATGATTGCCGGCGCCCGCACCTGTTCCGGCCGCAGATATTTGCCGCGCTGGAGCTGTTCGCGCGCGGCGACTTCGACCCCGATCGCGTCACCGGCGCCTGGGCCGGCGAGATCGGCCAGGTGCAGATGCTGCCCTCGGACATCATCGAAAACGGCGTGGACGGCGACGGCGACGGGCATGTGACGCTCAAGACCTCGGCACCCGACGCGCTGATGTCGGGGGCGCAGATGCTGCGCAGCCTGGGCTGGCGCGGCGGCGAACCGTGGCTGCAAGAGGTCACGGTGCCCGCGAGCATGGACTGGTCGCAAAGCGGCATCGACACCACGGTGCGCGCCGCGCGCTGGCAACAGATGGGCGTGCGTCCGCGTTCCGGCCGCCTGCTGGCGCCCGACCTGCGCGCCAGCCTGATCCTGCCGCAGGGGCACAAGGGGCCGGCCTTCCTCGGCTATCCCAACTTCAACGTGCTGTTCGAGTGGAACCAGAGCTTTACCTACGTGCTGACCGCCGCCTATTTCGCCACCCGTCTTGAGGGCGCGCCGGTGTTCGACCCCGGCAACCCCGATCCGGGTCTGGGACGGGACCAGATGAAACAGTTGCAGCGCAAGCTGGCGGCGCGCGGGCACGATGTGGGCGGGGTGGACGGCATCCTGGGTGCCGGCACCCGCGCCGCGGTACGGGCCGAACAGGCGCGCCTTGGCCTGCCCGCCGACGCATGGCCCACGCCAGCGTTGCTGAACAGGTTGTGACGCGCCCGCTCAGGGCCGCACGGGAAAGCGATCACCGTCCTCGGTGACAAGAACCAGCCGGTCGCCATTGCGCACATATAGGTCGCAGCGACTGGAACCGCCAACGAAACCGATACAGGCGGTGCCGTCACCGTTGAGCGAATAATGCCCGTATGCAATGCCGCCCTGCCCGTAGGTATAGCTGTAGCGCCCGTCGTCGTAGAACCGCGACTTGCCGTCATCACAAAAGGTCAGAACCTGCCCCACCAGCGCGTCGCGCAGCGCCGCCTTGGACAAGGGCACGTCGCCGTCGCGGGTTTCCCAGCCGGCGGCCATCGCCGGCAGCAGGGCCAGGACCATCGCGGCCATCGTGATCTTGCGCATCGTCGCCTCCTTCAATGCCTCGCCATTTTGACACAGCGCGGGCGCGTCACGATCCGGTGACCGATGGCCGCGTCCGCCGGGCAGGCAGGGGGCGCTGCCCCCTCTTGGCGCTGCGCCAATTCACCCCCGGAGTACTTGGAGAAAGATGAAGGGGCGCCGGGCCTGCCCGTCGACAGCGCCCCGTCCCGGCCTGCCTCAGGCGACCATCGCCTCGGCCTTGCCCAGGTCCACCGACACCAGTTGGCTGACCCCGTGTTCGGCCATCGTCACCCCGAACAACCGGTCCATGCGCGCCATCGTCACCGCGTGGTGGGTGATGATCAGGAACCGCGTCTCGGTGCGGCGGCACATCTCGTCGAGCATGTCGCAGAACCGCGTCACGTTGGCGTCGTCGAGCGGCGCATCGACCTCGTCGAGCACGCAGATCGGCGCCGGGTTGGCCAGGAACACCGCGAAGATCAGCGCCAGCGCGGTCAGCGTCTGCTCGCCGCCCGACAGCAGCGACAGCGTCGACAGCTTCTTGCCCGGCGGCTGGCACATGATCTCCAGCCCCGCCTCCAGCGGGTCGTCGCTTTCGACCAGCACCAGCTTGGCCTCGCCACCGCCGAAGAGGTGCGCGAACAGCAGCGCGAAGTTGCTGTTGACCTGCTCGAACGCGGTCAGCAGGCGCTCGCGCCCCTCGCGGTTGAGGCCGGCGATGCCGCTGCGCAGCGCCTTGACCGCCTCTTGCAGGTCAGCCTTTTCGGTTGCCAGCGCGTCGTGCTCTTGCTGGACCTCGCGGGCGTCCTCCTCGGCGCGCAGGTTGACCGAACCGAGCGCATCGCGCTGCCGGTGCAGACGGGCGACGTCGGCCTCGATCGCCTCGGCGTCCGGCATGTCGGCGGGGACGCTCCCGAGGCTTTCAAGCAGTGTCTGCGGCGTCGCGCCCTGGGCCTCGGAGATGCGTTCGGCAGCCTGCGCGAGGCCCGCCTCGGCAGCTTCGGCGCGGGCCTCGGCGCCGGCGCGGGCCTCGCGCGCGGCGCTGGCGGCGCGTTCTGCGTCGCGCTCGGTGGCTTCGGCGGTGCGCAGCGCGGCTTCGCCCCCGGCCAGCGCATCGGCGGCGGCGCTGCTGCGCGCCTCGGCCTTGCTGATCGCGGCCTCCAGCTCGGCGCGCTCGACGGCGATGCGGTCGGGGGCGGCGCCGGCTTCGGCCAGTTCGGCCTCGGCGCGGGCCTTGCGCTCGGCCAACTCAGCGCCGCGCGTCGCGGCGGTTTCCAGCCGGTGACGCCAGCCGCTGATCTCCTTGGTCAACTGTTGCGCCCGTGCACGGCGCGCGTCGCCTTCGCGCTTGAGCTCCTCGTGCTGCGAACGGCGCGTCATCATGGTTATGCGCGCCGCCTCGACGGTGGTGCGCTGGTCCTCGACGCGGGCGCGCATGGCGTCGAGATCATCGAGCCCCGCAAGCGCCGCCGCGGTCTCTTCGACCTGCGCGCGCGCGGCCATCGCCTCGTCATCGTGGCGCGTCACCGCCAGCCCCAGGCTTTCGAGCCGCGATTCGGCCAGGTCGGCGTCGGCCTCGGCGCGGCTGAGCGCGCGCGCCGCATCCGCCAGGCGCGCATCGGCCGCGCGGCGGGCCTCGCGGGCGGCCTTGTCGGCGCGCGCCCGTTCGTCGAGTTCCGCGCTCAGCGTGTCATGCGCCTGCCGGGCCGCATCGGCGCGGGCGGTGGCGCGGGCGACCTGCTGCTTGAGATCCTCCAGCCGGTTGAGCTGTTCCAGCCTGAGCGCCGCGGCGCTCGGCCCGTCCTCGGCCCAGGCGCGGTAGCCGTCCCAACGCCACAGGTCGCCCTCGACGCTGACCAGCCGCTGACCGGGCTGCAACAGCGATTGCAGGCGCGTGCCCTCGTCGGGGTCAACCAGCCCGATCTGGCCCATGCGCCGGGCCAGAACATCGGGCACCGAGACATGGTTGCTGAGCGCCGTTACCCCGGCGGGCAGCGGCGCGGGCGCATCATAAGGCGGCAGCACCGTCCACCCCGACGGGCCGTCCTCGGCCACCTCGGGGGCGCGCAGATCGTCGGCCAGCGCCGCGCCCAGCGCCTTTTCGAACCCCTGTTCGACCTGCAACCGGTCCACCACCTGCCCGCCCTCGGCGGTGTCGCGTTCCAGCAGCTTCGACAGTGCCGCCGCCTCGGCGCCCAGCGCGTTCAACTCGCCCTCAGCCGCGGACCGTTCGGCGCGCACGTCGGCCTCGCGCGCCTGGGTCTCGGCGCGGGCGGTCTCGGCCTCGGTCAGGGCGGCGTCGGCGGCCTGCGCATCGGCCTGGGCCGCCGCCTGCTCGGCCTCGGCGGCCTGGCGGGCCTGCTCGGACGCCGCAAGGGTACCGCGCGCGTCCTCCATCGCGGCGCGGGCCTTTTCGGCCTCGGCCTCGCTGCGGGCCAGGGTCTTGCGGCTGTCTTCCAGCAGGCGGGTGGCGGACTGGTGGCGCGCCGCCAGGCGGGCGACGTCCTCGGTCAGTTGCGACAGTTCGGCCTCTCGCGTCTCCAGCAGGCGGGCGGCCTCGGCTGCCGCCTCGGCGGCCGCGGCCAGCCGGTCGTCGTGGCCCTCACCGGCCTTTTCAAGCTCGCGCGCCTCCCATTCCAACTGCTCGACGCTGTCGCCTGCATCGTGGTTGAGCGCATTCTCGCGGGCGATGTCGTGGCCCAGTTGCTCGACCCGCGCCTCCAGCGTCCGGATCGCCTCGCGGGCGCGGGTTTCCTGGTCGGTCAGCGTGTCGCGCTGCACCTGCAGGCGCTGGACGATCGCCGCGGCGACGGCATCTTCCTCGCGCAGGGGCGGTAGCGCCTCCTCCGCCTCGGTCCGGGCGCGGGCGGCGGCGCGGGCGGCGCGTTCGGCCTCGCCGGCTGCAAGGCTGCGCTGGCGCAGGGCCTCGGCGGCCTCGGCACGCGCGGTCTCGGCCTCCTGCCAGCGGCGGTAGAGCAGCATGCCCTCGGCGCGGCGCAACTCTTCGCCGATGGCGCGGTAGCGCGCCGCCTGCCGGGCCTGGCGTTCGAGTTGCGCAAGCTGGCCGGCCAGTTGTTCGACCACGTCGTCGACGCGGGCGAGATTGGCCTCGGTGCTGTTGAGCTTCAGTTCCGCCTCGTGGCGGCGCTGATAGAGGCCCGAGATGCCGGCGGCCTCTTCCAGAACCCGGCGGCGCGACTTGGGCTTGGCGTTGATCAGCTCGGCGATCTGCCCCTGCCGGACCAGCGCCGGCGAATGCGCGCCGGTCGAGGCGTCGGCGAACAGCATCTGCACGTCGCGCGCACGCACGTCCTTGCCGCCCACCTTGTAGGCCGATCCCACGTCGCGGGTGATCCGGCGGGTGATTTCGAGCGTGTCGGAATCGTTGAACCCCGCCGGCGCCATCCGGTCGGAATTGTCGAGGTGCAGGCTGACCTCGGCGAAGTTGCGCGCCGGGCGGCTGGCGGCGCCGGCGAATATCACGTCCTCCATGCCACCGCCGCGCATGGCGGTGGGGCGGTTTTCGCCCATCACCCAGCGCAATGCCTCCAGCAGGTTGGACTTGCCGCAGCCATTGGGCCCCACCACGCCCGTCAACCCGTCGCGGATCAGCAGGTCGGTCGGGTCGACGAAGCTTTTGAAGCCGGTCAGCCTGAGTTTCGAAAACTGCAATATCCACGTCCCTGCCATGGTCGGCGGTCGATTCCGCCCTGAGCGACAGGGTGACGCCGCGACCATGCTCCTGTCAACCGATCGCCCCCTCATATGGGTATCGGCAGCGGGTTATCCACAACATATTGCCCGTATTCGCCGTGCTCACTCGCCCAGGGCCACGCCCTCGCGGCGCGGGTCGGCGCCGCCACGCAGGCCCTCGGGGGTGATTGCCACCATGTGCAGCCCCGAGGTCATCGCCCGCCGGGCCACCTCGTAGCCCAGATCGGTCAGCGCGCCGGACAGCGCCTCGGCCCCGGTGCCGCGTTCGACATCGAATGCGCCGAAGCGGTTGACGAGATGGCCCATCGCGGCGGCTTGCTGCACGTTCATGCCCCAGTCGAGATGGGCAATCAGCGCCTGCGCCACGTAGCCGATGATACGGCTGCCGCCGGGGCTGCCCAGCACCAGCACCGGCGCGCCGTCGCGCAGCACGATGGTGGGCGCCATCGACGAGCGCGGCCGCTTGCCCGGCGCCACCGCGTTAGCGATCGGCCGCCCGTCGCGGTGGCTGCGGAACGAGAAATCGGTAAGCTGGTTATTGAGCAACATCCCCCGCACCATCACCCGGCTGCCAAAGGCATTCTCGATGCTCGACGTCATCGAAAGGGCGTTGCCGTAGCTGTCGACGATCGAGATATGCGAGGTCGCCGGCTGCGTCAGCGTCTCGCCCGGCCCGCGACGACCCGCATGGTCGAAGGCAGGTCGGCCCGGGGCCACCTCTGCCAGCGCCACCTCCCCCGTCAGCAAACGCGCCCGGCGCGCTATGTAATCGGGCGCCAGCAGCCCCTTGACCGGGACCGGTACGAAATCGCTGTCGGCCATGTAAAGGCCCCGGTCGGCAAAGGCCAGGCGGCTGGCATCGCCGATCAGTCGCCAGGCGCGGGGGCTGCGCGGCCCCATCGCGGCCAGGTCGTACCCCTCCAGCAGGCGCAAGGTCTGCGCCACGGTCAGCCCGCCCGAAGACGGCGGCCCCATGCCGCACACGCGATGCCCGCGATAGGGCGCGCAGACCGGCGCGCGCTGCTTCACCTTGTAGATTTCCAGGTCGCGGCGGCTCAACAACCCCGGCCGCGCGGCGCCGCGCACCGCGGCAACGATGTCACCCGCCACCGGGCCGGAATAGACGGCGCCCGCGCCCTGCCGCGCGACCACGCGCAACAGCCGCGCATAAGCCGGGTTGCGCAACCTGTCGCCCGCCGCAAGAGGCGCGCCGCCGGGCAGGAAATAGGCCGCCGTTTCGGGATGCACCGACAGGCGGTCGGTGTCGCGGGCCACCAGCCCGGCAAGGCGCGGCGAGACGACGAAGCCCCGTTCGGCCAGATCGGCGGCATCCGCGAAAAGCCCCGCCCAGGGCAGACGGCCCCAGCGGTCATGCGCCGCCTGCATCAGCGCCGGAACGCCGGGCGTGCCCACCGAGAGCCCGCCGACAACCGCCTCGAAGAACCCCAGCGGCGTGCCATCGGTACCCAGAAACAGTCGCGGCGTGGCCGCCATCGGCGCGGTTTCGCGCCCGTCGAGCGTGCTCAGCGTGCCGCTCTGCGCGTCGTACCACAGCAGGAAGGCGCCGCCGCCCAGCCCCGAGCTTTGCGGCTCCACCAGCCCCAGCATGGCCTGTACCGCGACCATGGCGTCGGCGGCGGTGCCACCGCTGGACAGCACCCGCGCCCCGGCGCGTGCGGCGTGGGGATTGGCGACCGACAGCATCCAGTCGCGCGCCGCCACCGGGCGGCCGTCGGCCTTGGCATCGAGTGCCGCGGCCACCCCGGGCGATATCGCAAGCGCACCGGCGCCGCCGGCCTCGGGGCTGTGCGCATCCGCGGCCTGTTGCGCCGCCACGGGGATGCCGGTCAGTGACACCAGCGCCGCGAGCACGGCGCCAATCCATCCACCACATGTCATCCTGGCCTCCCCGGTCAATGCATCCGGGGGTCACTGTGCACGGGCAAGGGGCCATACGGCAAGTGTGCGCTGCCCGGGCCGGGGACGGCAAAGGGGGCGCTGCCCCCTCTTGGCCTGCGGCCAATTCACCCCCGGAGTACTTGGGGAAAGATGAAGACCGTGCTGCCCTGTTACAACATCGACGGCAGCACCTGGTCGGGCGGGCGGTGGCCGTCCTGATAGGTCTTGATGTTGATGATCACCTTCTCGCCCATTTCCAGGCGGCCCTCGCGCGTGGCCGAGCCCATGTGCGGCAGCAGAACCACGTTCTTGAGTTCGCGCAGGCGCGGGTTGATGCTGCGGCCGCGCTCATAAACATCGAGCCCGGCACCGGCGATCTCGCCGGCGCGCAGCATCCGGGTGAGGGCGTTCTCGTCGATCACCTCGCCGCGCGAGGTGTTGACCAGCACCGCCTCGGGTTTCATCAGCTTGAGCCGCCGCGCGTTGAGCAGGTGGAAGGTCGAAGGCGTGTGCGGGCAATTGACCGAGACCACGTCCATCCGCGCGACCATCTGGTCGAGACTTTCCCAGTAGGTCGCCTCCAGCTCGTCCTCGATCTCGTCGCGCAGCCGGGTGCGGTTGTGGTAGTGGATCTGCATGCCGAAGGCGCGGGCGCGGCGTGCCACCGCCTGGCCGATCCGGCCCATGCCAAGGATGCCCAGACGCCGCCCGCCGACGCGCCCGCCCAGCAGCGCCGTGGGCGACCAGCCCGGCCAGTCGTCGGACTGCATCATCGCCAGGCCCTCGGGGATGCGGCGCGTCACCGCGAGAATCAGCGCCATGGTCATGTCGGCGGTGTCGTCGGTCAGCACGCCGGGGGTGTTGGAAACCAGGATGCCGCGCTGGCGGGCGGTCGCCACGTCGATATGATCGACGCCGGCGCCGTAATTGGCGATCAGTTTCAGTCGCTCGCCCGCCTGCGCGATCAGCCCGGCGCCGATGTCGTCGCTCAGCGTGGGCACCAGGACATCGGCCTGCTGCACCGCCTCGGTCAGCTCGGCGCGGGTCATGGGGGTGTCGTCGTCACGCAGTTTCACGTCGAACAGCTCTTTCATCCGCGTTTCGACCGCCTCCGGCAAGCGTCTCGTCACGACAACACTCAAACGTCCCGTTGGCATGACTGCCCTCCCTTCGTGCTTTTCAAATCGCCGCCGCGGTGTCACAGTGGCGCACCATAAGCGGGCGCACAAGAACCCGCGGGTAGTTTTCGATACACGCACACGGGCCATTGCCATGATATCGCGCAGGAAACGGTTTGCGCTGACGGTTCTGTTGGCCCTTGCACTGGCGACGGGCGCCGCGGCGCAAGAGCGCGGACCGGTCACCAATTTGCCATTGCCGCGCTTTGCGTCGGTCAAGGCGTCCAAGGCCAACGTGCGCCGCGGGCCGTCACTGACGCATCGGATCGACTGGGTTTTCAAGCGCCGGGGCATCCCTGTCGAGATCACCGCCGAGTATGGCAACTGGCGCCGCGTGCGCGACCGCGACGGTGCCGGCGGATGGGTGCATTATGCCCTGCTGTCGGGAAACCGGACGGTGGTCGTGACGCGCGACATGCTGGCGTTGACGAACAGTCCCAAGCCTGCGGCCACGGAAATGGCGCGGCTGGAGCTGGGCGTGATTGCGTATGTGGAAAGCTGCATGACCGACTGGTGCGAACTTTCGGTCGGCGGTTACGCGGGCTGGGCACCGAAATCTGGGTTCTGGGGCGTGGGCGCGACCGAGATCATCGACTGAGCGGCGCGGGCCGATATGTCCAGACGGCAATATTGCTTGACTCCTGCAGCGCGCCTCGCAATCGTCGTCTCGATATTTCTGTCCAAACATATCGGAGGCGCCATGCCCCTGCCCCCACGCGGACACGCCACCTTCGTGGTGCGCATTTGCACCGTGCTGGCGCTCGCCGCGGCGCTGGCCCTGCCCGCCCCGGCACGGGCCGCCAGCGCGCTGATCGCGGTCGCGGCCAATTTCGCCGAGGCCGCCGAGGTCATCGCCGAGGATTTCGCCGCCGCCACCAACCACGAGGTGACGCTGGCCGCCGGCTCGACCGGCAAGCTCTATGCCCAGATCACCAAGGGCGCGCCTTTCGATGCGCTGCTCGCCGCCGACCAGGCGCGCCCGCGCCGGCTGGAGGCCGAGGGCCACGCCGTGGCCGGATCGCGCTTTACCTATGCCAAAGGACGGCTGGTGCTATGGAGCCCGGGCGCGGCCATGATCGGCCCGGACGGCGCGGCCACCCTTGCGGCGGGCGATTTCGACCACCTGGCAATCGCCAACCCCGACCTGGCGCCCTACGGGCTGGCGGCGCGGCAGACGCTTGAGCACATGGGTCTGCGCACGCCCCTGCGCGACAAGATCGTGATGGGCCAGAACATCGGCCAGGCGTTCTCGATGGTGGCCACAGGCAACGCTGCGCTCGGGCTGGTGGCGGGGTCTTACGTGGCCTCGCCGCGCAACCATGCGGCGGGCAGCGCATGGGCCGTGCCTGCAACCTATCACGACCCGATCCGGCAGGACGCGGTACTGTTGGCCCACGGCGCCGACAACGCCGCGGCGCGCGCCTTTCTCGACTACCTGAAAGGCGCGGAGGGCCGCGCGGTGATCGCGCGCTTCGGCTACGGCACCGGGGAGGACGGATGACAGCCCTGCCCGACCTCGGCCCGCTGTGGCTCAGCCTGCGGCTTGCGGGGTGGGCAACGATGATCCTGCTGGTCGTGGGCACGCCGCTGGCGTGGTGGCTGGCCCATACCCGCAGCCGCGCCAAACCGGTGGTCGAGGCGCTTACCGCGCTGCCGCTGGTGCTGCCGCCCACCGTCCTGGGGTTCTACCTGCTGGTGGTGCTGAGCCCGCAATCCCCGGTCGGCGGGCTGTGGCGCGATGTCACCGGCACGACGCTGACGTTTTCGTTCTCGGGGCTGGTGGTGGCCTCGGTGCTTTATTCGCTGCCCTTCGCCGTGCAGCCGCTGCAAGCGGGGTTCGAGTCCGTGGGCCGCGCGCCGCTGGAAGCGGCGGCACTGCTGCGCGCCGGGCCGTTGGACCGATTTTTCACCGTCGCTTCGCCGCTGGCCCTGCGCGCCTACCTGACCGCAACGGTGCTGAGCTTTGCCCACACCATCGGCGAATTCGGCGTGGTGCTGATGGTGGGCGGCAACATCCCCGGCCGCACGCAGGTGATCTCGATCGCGATCTACGAACATGTCGAGACGCTGAACTACGCCCAGGCACATACGCTGTCGGCGATCCTGCTGGTGTTTTCCTTCGTCGTGCTGCTGGCGGTCTATGCCGCGAACCGGCGCTTCCCCATCCATGTCGGGGGCTGAGCGAATGGCGGGGCTGTCGGTGGATATCGCGCTCGATTATCCCGGCTTCGCGCTGGCGCTGTCGCACGACTTTCCCGCCCGCGGGTTGACGGCGGTGTTCGGCCCCTCGGGCTGCGGCAAGTCCACGCTTCTGCGCGTGATCGCAGGGCTTGAGCGTGGTGCGCGCGGCGATGTGCGTTTCGACGGCGAGACGTGGCAGGGCGCCGGCCGCCCCACCCCGCCGCACATGCGCGGCGTGGGTTACGTGTTCCAGGACGCGCGGCTGTTCGCGCATCTCCGCGTCGCGGGCAACCTGCGCTACGCCGCCCGCCGCGCGCGGCGCGCCGGGGCCCGGCCCGACGAGGCCGGCATCATCGCGGCGCTGGAATTGCACGACCTGCTGGAGCGGCGCACCACAACCCTGTCGGGGGGGCAACGCCAGCGCGTGGCCATCGCGCGCGCCCTGATGGGGGCGCCGCGCCTGTTGCTGATGGACGAGCCGCTTGCCGCGCTCGACGCGGGACGCAAGGCCGCAATCCTGCCGCTGATCGAACGGCTGCGCGACAGCGCGGGCATTCCGATCATCCATGTCAGCCACGACCTGTCAGAGGTGGCGCGGCTGGCCGATCACGTCGTGATGATGAAAGACGGGCGGCTGGTGCGCGCCGGCCCGGTCGCCGAGGTGCTTGCCGATCCGGACACTGCGAGCGCGGTCGGGGTGCGCGAGATGGGCGCGCTGATGCCGGCGCGGGTGCTGCGCCACCACGACGACGGGCTGACCGAACTGGCGGTATCGGGCGGGCGTCTGTTGTTGCCGCAGATTGCGGCGGCACCCGGCACGGCGCTCAGGCTGCGCATCCCGGCGCACGAGGTGATCCTGTCGCGGGCACGGCCCGAAGGGCTGTCGGCGCTCAACATCCTGCCCGGCATTGTCACCGGGGTTCACCAGGGCGCCGGGCCGGGCGTCATCGTCAAGCTTCGGGTGGGCGAGGATGACCTGTTGGCGCGGATCACCCGGCGCTCGGCCGAGGCGCTGGCGCTGCGCCCGGGCACGGACCTGCACGCCATCGTCAAATCGGTGTCCATCGCGCAGGCCGATGTCAGCACCGCTGCCGTGTGACCGCGCGGTCGCACGCTGCACGTCGGGTCAGTCGCCCTTGGCGGGCTGTTCGTGCGAGGCCCACAGGCAACGGTCGAACTCGGCATAGCGCAGCAGCGCGTCGCCCTGCGTTCCGCTGACTAGCCGCGAGCAGCCCTCCAGCACGTCGGGCGCGGGATAGGCCGAAACCACCGCGCGGGCGCCGGGGGCGGCGCGCAGGGCGCAAAGCTGCGCGCCGGGGTCCAGCCGGATCGGGCCACGCCGCGTGGTGCCAACCTCGACGGTGAAGACACGCGCGGTGTCGTCGCGGTTCTCGACACAGACCCGATCGCCGCCGGCCAGGGCGGCCGACGCGCTCAGCCACAGGCCCAGCGCCAACGCCGCGGCGCGGCCGGCGCGGGCAAGTGCGAAATCGTGCATGTCCATCCGGGCACCTCCGGTGCGGAACGGGCAACAGGGGCTATCATAGCCGCCGCACGGAGCACGCGCCATGCGCGCGCACGCAATCGTGTACGGCCCTCGCCCATGGTTGTCAGCCGTGCCGAGACCGAGCGCGCCATACGGTCGCAAGCGGCGCGCAAACGGCGCCGTGGCTCTTGAAAACAACGCCCGGCAATCCTTTATCGGTTGTGAACGCCCGAACGGGGTTCGCGAAAGACGGGTCTGGCCAGGTCTGGCAGGCCACCGGAGAAGTCGCCGTGATGCGGGGCTGCAACGGTGCCGTCGCATGATCAGAGCAGGGGTGTGCCGCTAGCGGCGCCCGACCGTCCTTCGTGTGCCCCGTGGCGGGCTGTCACGCAAAGGAGGTCACCATGCTTTATCCAACCAATCTGTACCGTGCCGATCCGTTTTCGCTGATGCGTCGCCTGACCGACGATCTCGACCGGGGGCGGCCTGGCCACGGACAGGCGTTTCCCCCGATCAATATCTGGCAAAGCGACGAGGCGGCGGCAATCAGCGCCGAACTGCCCGGGGTCGACCCCGGCGATATCGACATCTCGGTCAAGGACGACGTGCTGACGCTGTCGGGCGAACGGCACGCGCCGGACCTGTTCGAGGGCGCCAACTGGCACCGCCGCGAACGCGCTTTCGGCAAGTTCACCCGCGCCGTGCGCCTGCCCTTCCGCGTCGATCCCGAAAAGGTCGAGGCGCGCTTTGCCGACGGCGTGCTGCGCGTCGCCGTGGGCCGCCCCGACGCGGACAAGCCGCGCCGCATCGAAATCAAGGCCGCCTGAGCGCCCCGGAAAAGGAGGACACCCATGACAAAGAAAGTCACCAAAAGGCCCGAACAGGCCCCGACCGAGACCACCGAGACGGCCGAGGCCACCCGCAACCGCCCGCTGTTGCGACCGCTGACCGATATTGCCGAGACGCCCGACGGCGTGACCCTGGCGATCGAGATGCCGGGCGTGGCCGCCGACGACGTGGACGTGACGCTGGAAAACCGCGTGCTCACGATCCGCGGCCGCTCGGGCGCGGTCGATCCCGAGAACCTGCAACCGGTCCACGCGGAATACGCGCCGGGCGACTTCGAGCGCGCCTTCACCCTGTCGGAGGATTTCGACAGCGAAAAGATCGAGGCGGAAATGAAAAGCGGCGTGCTGACCTTGCACATGCCGCGCGCCGAGGCGGCGCAACCGCAGAAGATCAAGGTCAAGGCAAGCTGAAAAAAGGAGAGAAACCATGAAGATCAAGGATCTGATCCCCTGGGCGCACAAGGATGACGCGCCCGAAACCACCAAGCCCGACGACCACCCCGTCGCCACGCTTCAGCGCGAAATGAACCAGGCGTTCGAAAGCTTCTGGAACCGGTTCGGCAAGGGGCTGGGCGATGTCGACTGGCCCTGGGGCCAGTCCGACGCGAAGTCGGACGTGGTGCAGACCGACGATGCCATCGAGATTTCGGTCGAACTGCCGGGCATGGAGATGGACGACATCGAGGTCTCGGTGAGCGACGACATGCTGACGGTGAAGGGCGAAAAGAAGGTCGAACGCCAGGAAGACAAGAAGGGCTACTACCTGTCCGAGCGCAGCTACGGCGCCATCTACCGGGCCATTCCGCTGCCGCCGGGCGTGGACGGCGAGAAGGCCGAGGCGCACTTCAAGGGCGGCGTGCTGACGATCCGCCTGCCGCAAACGCCCGAGGCGCAGGCCAAGGTGCGCCACATCGAGGTCAAGCCCTCCTGAGCGCACCCAGCGCGGGAAGGGAACGGGCGCGCCATCGTGCGATGGTGGTGCGCCCGCCAGGCATCCGGCATGGCGGGATGGGTCGGTCGTGCCGCCCCTATGCTGCCTCCGGCGCGCGACACGCCCTTTCAGTCGCCCTGGCCGGGCTGGCCGTCGGCCCCCTGGCCGCGCAGCAGCGTTGCGGCGACCAGATCACCGGTGACGTTGACGGCGGTGCGGCACATATCGAGCAGGCGATCGACCCCGAGGATGATCACCATGCCCTCGACGGGAATGCCCATGCCACCGGCCACGTTGATCAGGATCGCGATCGAAACGCCCGGCGTGCCCGGCGCGCCGATGCTTGAGACGACCAGCGTGCCGGTGACCACCGCGATCTGGGTAAAGCTCAGTTCCACCCCCGCCAGTTGGGCCAGAAACAGGATCGCCACCGCCTGATAAAGTGCCGTGCCGGCCATGTTCATCGTCGCGCCCAGCGGCACCACCAGGTTGGCGATGCTGGACGGCACCGAAAGCTGCCGCGCGGTCTGGATGGTCACCGGCATCACTGCCGAGGAACTCGACGTGGAAAAGGCCAGCAACAGGTTGCCCCCCGCCTTTTGCATGAATTCCACCGGCCCGATCCGGCCGATCACGGCCAGGATCGCCAGGTAAAGCAGCATCAGCAGCCCCAGGCCCAGAAGCACGGTGCCGACATAGCCGGACACCCCGATTATCGTATCCAGCCCCAGCCGCATCACCAGTTGCGCCATCAGCCCGAACACCGCGAACGGGGCAAGGAACATCGCCCACTTGACGATATTCATCGAGATCGACAGCAGCGCGTCCATCAGCGCCAGGAAGGGCTGCGCGCGTGTCGGCTCTACCTGCGCCACCGAAAGCCCCACCAACAACGCCAGAACCACCACCGCCAGCATGTCGCCCTGCACGATCGAGGCGGTGGGATTGGTCGGCAGGATGTCGGCGATGAGATCGGGCAGCCGCGCCGGCGCGGCCGGGGCGGCTGCGGCGTCGGCATCGGCGCCGCCGGGCGTTGCAGGCACGGGTGGCGGGGCAAGGCCGCTGCCCGCCAACGCCGCGCCGGGCCGCAACCATTGCGCCAGCATCACCCCGATCGCCGCCGCGACGGTGCTGGTCAGCACGATGAAAGCGGCCAGCCGCAGGCCGACAGCGCGCAGTTCCGCCCCCGAGCCGGCTCCGTTGAGCCCGCCCACGATCGAGGAAAAGATCAGCGGCACCAGCACCATCGCGATCAGCGCCAGGAATATACGCCCCGGCAGCGCCAGCCACATCCCGATGGAATCGGCGGTGCCGGGCGCGACAAGCCCCGCGCCCTCGCCCATCAGCAGCCCCAGCCCGAACCCCAGAACCATCCCCGCCATCACCTGCGCCCATAGCCGCGAGGTGATCCAGACACGCAGCTTGAAGCGCTGGCGCCCAATGTCCATCTGCGGGGTCGCGGAATCCTCGGTCATGTCTGCGGTGCCTCCTGCCTGACAACCCCGTGCGGTACGGTCGCGGGAAGGGTACTGGTCGGGGTGACGGCGTCAATGGCGCACCGGTGTGTCGCGTTGGTGGCGCAATCGCAGAGCCGCCGCAGGCTGACCAGCCAGGTGCCAAGACACGCTGGGTCGGCGATGGCGCCGGATCGTGACACGGTCAGATCAGAACGGAAAGAACAGCGGGATCACCAGCACCGCCACCACGACGAAGATCAGGTTCAGCGGCAGGCCCACCTTGATGAAATCGCGGAACTTGTAGCCGCCGGCGCTGTAGACGAAGGTGTTGGTCTGGTAGCCGATGGGGGTGGCGAAGCTGAAGCTTGCCGCGAACATCACCGCCATCAGGAAGGGGCGCGGATCAAAGCCCAGCTCGATGGCCAGTGCCACGGCGATCGGCCCGATCAGCACCGCCACCGCGTTGTTGCTGACCATCTCGGTCATCGCGCTGGTCAGGATGTAGACCGCCGCCAGCACCGCCAGCGGCCCCAACCCGCCGACGACGCCCACCATCGTGTCGACGATCAGCGCGGCGGTGCCGGTCACGTCCAACCCGATGCTGAGCCCCAGCATTCCGAAAATCAAGAACAGGATGTGCCAGTCGATGGCGTCGAATGCCTCTTCGGGATCCACGCAGCGCGTCAACATCACCACCACGGCCCCGATCACCGCCAGCCCGGCTATCGGCAATATCCCCAGCGCCGCCAGCGCCATCACGCCCAGGATGGTGGCGATGGCGATCGGCGCCTTTTCGCGCCGCACCGGGCGTTCGGTGGGCGCCGACAGGTTGATGACGCCGCCGTCCTCCATCAGCCGCCGGATGCCCTCGGCCGGCCCTTCCAGCAACAACGTGTCCGCGAATTGCAGGCTGACATCGTCGATTCGGTCGGAAATGTTGCGGTCGTTGCGGTGCACCGCCATCACGTAGATGCCGTACTTGCGCCTGAGCCGCAGATCGCCCAGCGCCCGGCCGCGCAGGTGCGAATTGGGGCCGACGCTGGCCTCCATCAGCACCGTCTGGTCGGCGGCCACCGGCTCGAACCCCTGGCCCGAAACGTCGCGGAACTCCACCTGCCCGTTTTCCTTCAGCCCCAGGATCTCGCCGGTGTTGGTCTTGATCACCACCCGGTCGCCGGCGCGCAGCACCAGTTCGCGCAGCTCCCGGCGGAGCGACGTTTCACCCCGGATCACGTCGAGGACCCGCGCCTTGCCGGACCCGAAAGGCAGGTCGCTGAGGGGCTGGCCAACATATTTTGACCCCGCCGGAATCAGCAGCCGGGCCATGAACTGCCGCTTGCCGCCCTGGCCCAGAAGGGTGGACATCGAACTGCGTTCGGGCAACAGGAAGCGCCCCGCGAAGACCATGTAGAGCATCCCCACCGTGGCAAAGACCAGCCCCGGCAGCGTCATCTCGAACATGGTGATCGGGGCCAGGTCGGCCTCGATCGCGACGCCGCTCATCAGGATGTTGGTCGACGTACCCACCAGCGTCAGCGCACCGCCGAAGATGGCAGAAAACGACAGCGGGATCAGAAGCTTGGACGGCGCCACCCCGACGCCCGAGGCCAGCGAGATCATCACCGGCGTCATCAGGATGACCACCGGCGTGTTGTTCATGAAGGCCGAGGCCAGCATGGCGCCGAACATCATCATCAGCATCGTGCGCAGGTACGAGCCGCGCGCGCGCCGGCGCAGGAACTCGCCCAGTATCTGCAGAACCCCGGTGCGCTCCAGCGCCGATGAGATGATGAACATCATCGCGATGGTGATCGGCGCGGGCGAGGCGAAGACCCCGAGAAACGCCTCCGTTTCGATGATGCCGCTGGCCAGAAGAAACGCCGAGGCGCCCATCGCCGTCACTTCGGGCGGGTAAATTTCCCGGAAGAAGCTGACGAAAACGACGCCCAGGAGGATCAGCACGATGATCTGTTCCAGGCTCATGCAGCACGCCCCGGTGAAATGACCAACCCACCGCAGTACCGCAGATCGGAACGCCCATTGCAAGCCCGGCGCGGCGTCGCCAGCGGTTCAGATGCCAACGCCACGGCGCCCGGCCAGATCGGTGAAGTACTGCCACGCCACCCGGCCCGAGCGCGCCCCGCGCGTGGCGGCCCATTCTATCGCCTCGGCGCGCAGTGTGTCGTCGTCGATCTCGATGCCGTGGGCGGCGCAATAGCCCCGGATCATGGCCAGGTATTCATCCTGCCCGCAGGGGTGGAAGCCCAGCCAAAGACCGAAACGGTCCGACAGCGAGACCTTTTCCTCGACCGCCTCGGACGGGTTGATGGCGCTGGAGCGTTCGTTCTCGATCATGTCGCGCGGCATCAGGTGGCGGCGGTTCGAGGTGGCGTAGAACAGCACGTTTTCCGGCCGCCCCTCGATGCCGCCATCCAGCACCGCCTTGAGGCTCTTGTAATGCTGGTCGTCGCCGGAAAACGACAGGTCGTCGCAGAACAGCACGAACCGCGCGCGGCTGTCACGCAAGAGCGCCAGCAGCCGCCCGACGCTGGGCAGGTCTTCACGCTGAAGCTCGACCAGCTTCAGCGGCAGCCCCTCGGCGCGCACCGCGCCGTGCACCGCCTTGACCAGGCTCGACTTGCCCATCCCCCGCGCGCCCCACAGCAGCGCGTTGTTGGCCGGCAGGCCGCGCGCGAAACGCAAGGTGTTGTCCAGCAGCGTGTCGCGCGCGCGGTCGATGTCCAACAGCAGGTCGATGTCGACGCGGTTGATGTCGGCCACCGGGCACAGGCGGTCGGGCGCGACATGCCAGACGAAGGCATCGGCGGCGTCGAAATCCGGCGCCGGGTGCGGCGTGGGGGCCAGCCGCTCCAACGCGGTGGCGATACGCTCAAGCGCCTCGCTCACGACCTGCCCCCGCCGTGCCCGCCCTTGTCGGGGTCGTCATCCTCGTCCTCGTCGAACTCCGCCGCCATCGGGTCGTCGTCGAGGTCGTCCTCGTCCTCGTCATCGTCCTCGAACCACAGGCCCTGCGCGCGCAGATCGGCCTCGCGCTTGGTCTCGACCCGGCGCACCAGCCATATCGACACCTCGTAAAGCCCGAAGACCACCACGAACAGGATCACCTGGGTGATCACGTCGGGCGGGGTGACCAGCGCGGCCAGCACCAGGATGGCGACCACGGCGTATTTGCGCACCGCGCCCAGCCCGTCTGCACTGACCAGCCCGGCCTTGCCCATCAGGGTCAGCAGCACCGGCAGTTGGAAACACAGCCCGAAGGCCACGATGAACTTGATCGTCAGGCTCAGGTATTCCTGCGCCGAGCCCTGGAAGGCGATGCCGGCGGCGGGGCTGGTATCGGTCGCGCCTTCGCCCAGCACCGAGCCGGGCTGCTGGAACCCGAGGAAGAAATCAAACGCCAGCGGCGTGACCACGTAGAAGGCGAACGCCGCGCCCAGGAAGAACATGAACGGCGAAGCGATCATGAACGGCAGGAAAGCGCCCTTTTCGTTGCGGTAGAGCCCCGGCGCCACGAAGCGCCACATCTGGAAGGCGATATAGGGAAACGACAGCATCAGCCCGCCCAGAAGCGAGATCGACACCGCCACGAAGAACCCTTCCTGCAGCTTGATCAGGATCAGCCCGCAATCGGTATGGCCGCGCTCGGCCATGGCGCTGCACAGCGGATGGGTCAGGAAGTTGAAGATCGGGTTCCACACCGTGAAACAGATGATCATGCCGACGATGAAAGCCGCCAGCGAATGGATCAGCCGGTTTCGCAGTTCTGCCAGATGCTCGATCAGCGGCGCGCTGCTTTGCTCGATGTCGTCGGTATCGCTCATTTATTGTCCCCGGCGGCCTTCTTGCTGGGCGCCGCCGTCTTCGACGCGGGCTTTTTCGTTGCCGTCTTCTTGGTTGACCTGGCCGTGCCGGCCTTGGTGCTGGTGGCCCCGGAGGCGCCAGCCTTGGACGCGCCTTCCTTCGCGGTGCCGCCTTTCGCGGCGCCGGATTTGGCCGCACCACTTTTCGCGGTGGTGCCCTTCGCGGTATTCCCCTTCGCGGAGCCGGATTTGGCGGTGGAGCCGCCCTTCGCCTTGGCGGGCCTGGACGTGCCGGATTTTCCGGTCGCGGATTTCGCGGTGCCCTGCTTGGCGGAATCGGTACCCGCGTCGGCGGCCTTGGTGGCGGCCGCCTCCTCGGCGGCGCGTGCCTCGGCGGCCTTGCGGTCCAGCGCCTTGTTCCCGGTCGCTTCGCGGATCTTGCGTGCCGCTTCGGCGCGTTCCTCGGCCAGCTTGCCGGTCTCGGAATCGGGGTCGATCGCGGTCAGGTCCGAGGTCGCATCCTTGATCTTGTCCATGCCCAGCTTCTTGGGATTGGCCACATCACGGAAGGTATTGGCCATATCGCTCATGCCCGACCCTTCGGCGGCATCGTCCATCGCGCGGCTGAACTCGCGGGCCATGCCCTTGGCCTTGCCGATGAACCGACCCACCGACCGGAACAGCCCCGGCAGATCTTTCGGCCCCACCACGATCAACGCGACCATGCCGATCAGCAGCAGTTCGGTCCAGCCGAGGTCCAGCATGGATCAGACCTTGTCCTTGTCTTGTTCCTTGGCCTCGGGGGTCACGTCCTTGGCATCCTCTGTCTCGGCCTGATCCTCCAACTCCTTGGAGCCTTCGGAGACGCCCTTCTTGAACGAAGTGATCCCCTTGCCCACCTCGCCCATCAGCGAACTGATCTTGCCGCGCCCGAAAAGCACCAGCACGACCACCGCGATCAGCAGCAGGCCCGGCAGTCCGATATTGTTAAGCATGTCGTCTCTCCCATATACACGGCCCGTGTCCAGCGGGGCCGCTTATCCTGTGTTTCCCGTATCTAATCGTGATGCGCCGCAGTTGGAAGAACCAATGCGTCGCAGAACGGGGATTTTCGCCCTGCCGCCCGTGCCCCGCGGGCGGGCGGCCCTGTCAGGCGGCGCCGGCGATGGCGGGGAACACGAAACAGCGATCGCGCCGGATCATCAGCCACAGCGGCTTGCCCGGCCCGGGCAGGAACACCCCCGGCACCAGCGCCTTGAGCACCGAGCCATCGTAATCCATGCGGATCTCGACCAGGCTCTGGCTGCCCATGAAGCGCGCGCGCACCACCTCGCCGCGCGCGGCGGCGCCGTCCTGCGGGGTGGGGTTGGGGCCACGCCCGCCGCGGTCGAGGTCGATCTTGATGTGCTGCGGGCGGATCACGATCTCGACCTCGGCGCCATCGGGCACACCGGGGGCCAGGAACTGCCCGAAGGGCGTATCCGTCAGCGCGCCTTGCACCCGACCGCAGATCACGTTGATATCGCTGAAAAACGCGACCGCCTGCCGGTCCACCGGGGCGTTGTAGATGTTGTAGGGCGCGCCTTGCTGCACGATTTTTCCGTCGCGCATCAGCGCGATCTCGTCGGCCATGCGCATCGCTTCGTCGGGTTCGTGCGTGACCAGCAGAACCGCCGCGTCCTCGTCGCGCAGGATGTCCAGTGTCTGATCTCGAATGTCGTCGCGCAGGCGGTTGTCGAGCCCCGAAAAGGGCTCGTCCATCAGCATGATGCGTGGCCGCGGCGCCAGGGCGCGCGCCAGCGCCACGCGCTGCTGTTCGCCACCCGACAACTCGTGCGGGAAGGCGTCGATGAACCGCGCCATGCCGACCCGATGCAGCAGTTCCTCGACGCGGGCGCGCTGCGCCTCGCGCGGTCCCGACAGGCCGAAGGCCACGTTGCCGGCCACGTTGAGATGCGGGAACAGCGCGAAATCCTGGAACATCAGCCCGATCGCGCGATGCTCGGGCGGCACCCGGAAGATGGTGTCGCAGATCAGCTTGCCATCGACATGAATCTCGCCCTCGTCCTGTATCTCGACCCCGGCGATCATGCGCAGCGTGGTCGACTTGCCGCACCCCGAAGGCCCCAGCAGGCAGGTCACCTGACCCGGCATCACCGCGAGCGAGACATGATCGACCACCGTCTTGCCGTCGTAGCGACGCACAAGATCGCGGATCTCCAGCCGGGGAACAGCGGGGGCGGCAGGCGCGGAAGGCACGGCAATCTCCGGGCGGTATCCGATCACTTTGATCGGGTTTTCAGCCCTCTAGCAGCCCCGCCCGTGCCCTGCAACCCTGCCCGGCGCGGCCAGTACGCTGGCAAAGCCGATGATCAGGACCACGACGCAGATCGCCAGTAGCTGCAGGTACTTGTGCCCCTCGGGCAGGGTCACGGCCACGACCGGCACATCGCGCAGGAAATAGGCCAGCGCCCCGGTCGTGGCGGCAACGAAAGCACCCAGATAACCCGCGCGCGAGATACCGCGCCCGCCCAGCAAGCCAACCATCAGGACCGGCGTCAGGAACATCGACGCGGTGCCGCTGACCGCCACGGCATCGAACAGGGTCTGGTTTCCCCACAGGGTCAGAACCGCGCCGACCGCCATGAAGGTCAGCATCGCCACCCGCCCGCCGGCCAGGCTACGCGGCGCCAGACGCAGTTCCTCGACCACCAGCCGCGCGGCGCTCGACAGCGCCGAATCGAGCGTGCTGAGCGCCGAGATCAGCAGGCTCAGCATCAGCGCGGCGAACACCCATGGCGGGAACATCCCCGCCCAGGTGCCGATGAGCTGCCCCTCGTAGGCGGCGCCTTCCAGCCCCGCCTGGATGCCGAACAGGCCGAAACCGATGATCAGCAGTGTCGATATCCAGAACGCGTGCAGGAACGATGCCCGCGTCACCGCGCGATCGGCGATGAAGCCGCGATCCATCATCACCGGGTCGTGGGCGGGGTAGGAAAACACCTGCAACCCGGCCACCAACAACAGGATCCAGCCATTGGCCGACCCGGCCACGCCGGGCGCCGTCAGCACCGCGCCCGGGCTGAACCCGGGACTGAGCAGCAGCGCCGCAAAGGCCGCCGCGAATACGCCCAAAAACAGCACCATCTGCACCACGTCGGTGCGGAGCGCCGCGCTCAGCCCACCCCAGGCGGAATAGGCCAGCCCCAGCGTCGCCACTGCCAGGATCGCCCAGGTGCCCGCCGCGGGCCACAGCGCGCCGAAGATCAGCCCGACCACCAACAGGTTGGCAAAGACCTCGGACAACAGGCGCAGCGCGATCACCACGTTATAGGCCACCGTGCCCACCCGGCCAAAGCGCGCGTGCAGCCAGTCCTGCACCGACCCCGCGCCTGCGGCGCGCAGCCGGTCCACGATCAGCCCACCGGTCAGGAACGAGCCGTAATAGGCCGCGTAGGCCAGCGTGCCCGCGATGCCGTAATAGTACCCCAGGATCGCGGCGTTCATCAGCGAGCGCGCGAAGATCCAGGTCGTCACCTGGCTGAGCACCAGCATCCACAGCCCCGGCGCCTGGCCCGCGGTGCCACGCCCGCCAAAGAACCCCTCGACGCTGGCGCGGCGCGGCGCCACCCACAGGCTCAAAGCCGCGACAAGCGCGAAAACGGCAACGATGACAACGGCATCCATTGGCGGTCCTTCCTGCGATGCGATCGGTTTGGCGATCCCTTAGCAGCAACTCACGCACCCCACCATCGCCCCGGCGCACGCCACACGCCGAAGTGAGCACCGCGTGAGCAACGCCCATCGCAGGCGACGCCGGTGCACCGGACGCGCGCCCCGGTGCGTTCGCAACGCCATCTTGGGAACCGTCGAGGGAGGGGGTGTGGTGGGCGACCCTGGAATCGAACCAGGCGTGGGTCTCCCCGGCGGATTTACAGTCCGCTGCCGCACCTTGCAGCGCGTCGCCCACATTCGCGGAACACCGCGGAATGTGGCAGGGTGACTACTAGCGGGGTCGGAGGGCGTCAACAGGAAAATCCTTGCAGCCACCCGGCCCCCGGCGCATGCAGGGACGCGGGCGCAAACGGGGGCGAGAGCCATGAAGAAACCCAAATGGGTGATCGAGAAGGAACGCACGCGGCGCGACGCCGCCACCGTCACGGTGTGGCTGTTCGGGTTGCACGCGGTGCGTGACGCGCTGCTGAACCCGGCGCGCGAAAAGCTGCGGCTGATGGTGACGAAGAACGCCGCCGACAAGCTGTCCGAGGCCATCGCGGCAAGCACGATCACGCCCGAGATCATCGACCCGCGCAAGTTCGCGCCGCCGATCGACCCGCAATCGGTGCACCAGGGCGCGGCGCTGGAGGCGCGGCCGCTCGACTGGGGCACGGTGCAGGCGCGCTGCGCCGGCGGCCCCGACAGCGCCCCGCCGCGCGTGGTGCTGCTGGACCGGGTCAGTGACCCGCACAACGTGGGCGCGATCCTGCGCTCGGCCGAGGTGTTCGGCGCCCGCGCCGTGATCGCGCCGCGCCACCACAGCGCCCCCGAAACCGGCGCGCTGGCCAAGACCGCCAGCGGCGCGCTGGAGCGCCAGCCCTATCTGCGGGTGCGCAACCTGGCCGACACGATGCAGGAGTTGCGCGCCATGGGCTACGTGCTGCTGGGTCTTGATGGCGAAGGCGCGCGCGACATCGACGCGGGCCTGCAAGACATCCGCAACCGCGCCGTGGCGCTGGTGCTGGGGGCCGAGGGGCCGGGCCTGCGGCCGCGCACGCGCGAGACCTGCGACGAAGTGGTGCGCATCGGCACCTCGGGGGGCTTCGGCTCGCTCAACGTGTCCAACGCGGCGGCGGTGGCGCTATACGCGGCGCGACCCGCGCCCTGAGCCCGCCCGCGCGCCGCGATCACATTTTCATCAGCAGCCCTTTCCCGGTTGTCATCACTTCCTATGTAATGGGTCAGAAGCGCGAATACGGAACCCTCGCGTTTCATTTCACTGTCCCTCGTTCCGTGACTGGCGCCCGGGTTTGCCCCGGGCGCTTTTTTGGGCGCTTTTTTCTTCCGCCGCACCGCGGTAGAAGGGGCGCATGGAGCAGACATTGAGCGACGAATTCCTCACCACGATCCTGCGGCGCACCAAGCGCATCGCGGTGGTCGGCGTATCGATGAACCCGGTGCGGCCCAGCTATTACGTGGCCCGCTACCTTGGCCTCAAGGGCTATACGGTGCTGCCGGTCAACCCCGGCCACGCCGGCGAACGGCTGTTCGGCCAGCGTGTGCACGCGGCCCTGTCAGAAATCGAGGGCGGCGTCGATATGGTCGACATCTTCCGCCGTTCCGAACACGTCCCGCCCATCGTCGACGAGGCGCTGGCGTGCTTTGCGAACCTGCAAACCATCTGGATGCAGATCGGCGTCACCAGCCCCGAGGCGGCCGAGCGCGCCCGCGCGCGCGGCGTCGACGTGGTGATGAACCGCTGCCCCAAGATCGAGTACCAGCGCCTGTTCGGCGAATTGCGCATGGGCGGCTTTGCCACCGGCGTGATCTCGTCCAAGCTCTAGCATGGCGAGGGGCGGCGGGATGCGCACGGTGATCTTCGATCTTGACGGCACCCTGGCCGATACCAGTGGCGATCTGATCGCCGCGGCCAATGCCTGCCTGCGCGAGTTGGGCACCGGCGATCCGCTGGAACCGGGACGCGACGCGGGCGTGGCCTTTCACGGTGGTCGCGCGATGCTGGAGCGCGCCCTGCGCCAGTTGCCGCCGCCCGAGAGAGCCGCGGCGGTCGAGGCGGGCTACCCGCTGCTGCTGGAAGCGTATGCGCGCGACATCGACACCCACACCACGCTTTACCCCGGTGCCATGGACGCGGTCGCGGCGCTGCGCGCCGCCGGGTGCCGGCTGGGCATCTGCACCAACAAGCCTGCTGCGCTGGCCGAGTTGCTGCTCGACCGGCTGGGGGTGCGCGGGGCGTTCGATTCGCTGATCGGCGCCGATACCCTATCGGTGCGCAAACCCGACCCCGCGACGCTGCACGAGGCGGTGCGCCGCGCCGGCGGCGCGCCGGGTCACGCCCTGCTGGTGGGCGACACCCGCACCGACCGCGACACCGCCCGCGCCGCCGGGATGCCCTGCGTGCTGGTGGGGTTCGGCCCCGACGGCGCCGGCGTGGCCGCGATGGCGCCCGAGGCGGTGATCGGCGCCTATCATGAATTGCCCCCGGTCGTGCAGCGGCTGCTGCCTGCGGACACCACGTCGCCGGCATGACGCTGCGAGGGCATTGACGACGCCCACGGCGCGCCGCATCAATGGCCCATGACCGAAGTGTTTAACGGCAGTTTCACCCAGCAGGAGCCGATCCCCGAAGAGGCGATCGAGGCCGCCGTCGCGGTGATGCGCACGGGGCGGTTGCACCGCTACAACACGGCCCCCGGCGAGGCCGGCGAGGCGGCCCTGCTGGAGCGTGACTTTGCCGCCATGATGGGCGTGCCCTACGCACTGGCGGTGGCCTCGGGCGGGCACGCCATGAGCACGGCGCTGCGCGCGGTCGGCGTGGGGCCCGGCGATCCGGTGCTCAGCAACGCCTTTACCCTGGCGCCGGTGCCCGGCGCCATCGCCGCCATCGGCGCGGTGCCGGTGCATGTCGAGGTGTGCGAAGACCTGACCATCGACCTCGACGACCTGGCCGCCAAGGCCGACCGTGCGCGGGTGCTGCTGCTCAGCCACATGCGCGGGCATATCTGCGACATGGACCGGCTGATGGCGATCTGCGACGCCGCCGGCGTGACCGTGATCGAGGATTGCGCCCACACCATGGGCGCCACCTGGCGCGGGCAGCTTTCGGGCACGCATGGGCTGGTGGGCTGTTTCTCGACGCAGAGCTACAAGCACCTGAATTCGGGCGAAGGAGGGTTGCTGATCACCCGTGACGCCGAGTTGATGGCCCGCGCGGTGGTGCTCTCGGGGTCTTACATGCTCTATGAGCGGCACCTCGCGGCACCCGGTCCCGAGGCCTTCGAGGCCGCGAAATACGAAATGCCCAATATTTCGGGCCGTATGGACAACCTGCGCGCGGCGATCCTGCGCCCGCAACTGGGCCGGCTTGCGGCGCAATGCGCGGCGTGGACGGCGCGTTACCGGGTGGTCGAGGACGGGTTGCGCGGCACGCCGGGGCTACACGTGATCGAGCGGCCCGAGCAAGAGGGCTTCGTCGGCTCGTCATTCCAGTTCCTGGCACCGGATTGGCCGGCGGAACGGATCACGGCGCTGTTGGCCCGCTGTGCCGCGCGCGGGGTCGAGCTGAAATGGTTCGGCGCCCCCGAACCGACGGGGTTCACCAGCCGTTACGATAGCTGGCGCTATGCCCCGGTCCAGCGGCTACCGCAGACCGACCGGGTTCTGGCGGGCTTGCTGGACATGCGCCTGCCGCTGACCTTCAGCCTGGACGATTGCGCCACGCTGGCCCGGATCATCCGTGCCGAAGCGGGGGCGCTGTGGCAGGCTGGCGGTTGAACGCCGCGCGCCGTCATTCGGGTCGGACGCGCGCCCCGGTCTTGTTGGCAAAGGCTTCGAGCCGTTCGTTCGAAGCAGGCTGCGTGTTGACGATCCCGGCGAGCACCGATTCGGCGTAAGACGCATCGAGCGCCGACATGTTCTGCATGTGGCTGATGCCCGAACAGATGGCGAAATTCGACAGCGGCGGGTTGGCCGCGGCGGTGCGGGCCAGTTCCATCGCCTTGGCCTCGCTGTCATCGACCAGGTACTGGCACAGGCCGACCTGCACCGCCTCGTCGCGCTGGTAGATGCGCCCGGTCAGCATCATGTCGATCATCCGCGCCTTGCCGACCAGGTCGGCCACGCGGATGGTGGCCCCGCCGCCGGTGAACAGGCCGCGCTGGCCCTCGGGCAGGGCAAAATAGGTGCTTTGGTCGGCCACCCGCACATGCGCCGAAGAGGCCAGTTCCAGCCCGCCGCCCACCACCGCGCCCTTGAGCGCGGCGATGATCGGCACGCCGCCGTATTCCATCTTGTTGAATGCCTCGTGCCAACGCAGGCACAGGTGCATGAAATCCTCGGGGCGGCGTTGTTCGGTGTGGTGTTCGACTAGGTCGAGCCCGGCACAGAAATGCGTGCCGTCGGCGCGCAGCACCACCGCCCGCGCCCCGGCGCGAGGCAGCCGCGAAAAGACCTCGATCAGTTCCTCGACAGTGGCCGAATCGAGCGCGTTGCGCTTGGCCGCGCGCGCCAGCGTGACGATGGCGATGCCACCCTCGTCCATCTCGACCCGGAGGTTTTCCAGCGTCAGGTCTTTCAGCAGGTCCATGGGCAAGGCCCCTCGTTGTTGTGATATGCGTGAGCGGCGATCAGGCCAGGCTGGCCAGCCGCGCGGCGCGCAGGCGGGCGAAATCCTCTCCGGCGTGATAGCTCGACCGTGTCAGTGGCGTGGCCGACACCATCAGGAACCCCTTGCCGTAGGCGGCCCGCTCGTAGGCGGCAAACTCGTCGGGGTGAACGAATCGATCCACCGCGTGGTGCTTGGGTGTGGGTTGCAGGTACTGGCCGATGGTCAGGAAATCGACGCCGGCCGAGCGCATGTCGTCCATCACCTGGCGCACCTGCGGCGCTTCTTCGCCCAGCCCGACCATGATGCCGGACTTGGTGAACATCGCCGGGTCAAGCTCCTTGACGCGCTGCAGCAGCCGCAGCGAGTGGAAATAGCGCGCGCCGGGGCGCACCTCGGGGTAGAGGCCGGGCACGGTTTCGAGATTGTGGTTGAACACGTCCGGCCGCGCCGCGACCACGGTTTCCAGCGCGCTGGCCGGACACTTGAGGAAATCGGGGGTCAGGATCTCGACCGTGGTGCCGGGCGCGCGCTTGCGGATGGCGCGGATCGTCATCGCGAAATGCTCGGCGCCGCCGTCTTCCAGATCGTCGCGATCGACGCTGGTGATGACGACATGGTTCAGCCCCAGCTTGGCGACCGCGTCGGCGACGCGGCCGGGCTCGAACGCGTCCAGCGCCTGCGGCCGGCCGGTGGCGATGTTGCAAAACGTGCAGCCACGGGTGCAGATCTCGCCCATGATCATCATGGTGGCGTGGCCGGCGCTCCAGCATTCGCCGGCATTGGGGCAGCCGGCCTCCTCGCACACGGTGGTCAGGTTGTGTTCGCGCATGATGCGGTGGGTTTCGGCATATCCCTTGCCGCCCGGCGCCTTGACCCTGATCCAGCTTGGCTTCTTGGGCTGGGCGTTGTCGGCGCGGTGCGCCTTTTCAGGGTGGCGTTGCTGGGGGATGTTCAGGTCGCGCACGGTGCTTATCCTGTCGGTTGCGTTGCGATCCTGACTATAGAGCGGCACGGCGACAAGGGCCACCCGTGCAAAACCGCTTTGCACGAAAACGACCTTCGCCGCGGTGATGGCCAAATCCCGCGGGCCACGCTATAGGGGCCGCAGCCGAAGACAGGACAATGCCATGACCGATGCCGAAGTGCCGCAGATTTACCTGATCACCCCGCCGGTGATCGATCTTGACGCCTTTCCCGAGTTGCTGGCGCGGATGCTGGACAGCCACCCCATCGCCTGCCTGCGCCTGAACCTGCCCGGCGCCGCCGAAGACGACACCGCGCGCGCCACCGACACCTTGCGCGAGCTGGCCCACGCCCGCGACGTGCCCATCGTGATCGACAGCCACATCCTGCTGGTCGAGCGTCTGGGCCTGGACGGCGTTCATTTGGGCGACGCCTCGCGTTCGGTGCGCAAGGCGCGCAAGGCCTTGGGCAGCGAGGCCATCGTCGGCGCGTGGTGCGGGACATCGCGCCATGACGGGCTGAGCGCCGGCGAGGCGGGCGCCGACTACGTCGCCTTCGGGCCGGTGGGGCAGACGGGGCTGGGTGATGGCAACCGCGCCGAGGCGGACCTGTTCGAATGGTGGTCGCAAATGATCGAGCTGCCGGTGGTGGCCGAAGGCGCGCTCGATGCCGGGTTGATCCGCGATCTGGCGCCGGTGACCGATTTCTTCGCCCTCGGGCCCGAGGTCTGGAGCGCCGACGACCCGGTGGCCGAGATGGGCCGGCTGATCGCCGCGATGGGCTGAACCCCGGTCAGCAGGGTCACAGCCAAAGCGTGAGCGCATCATCCTCCGCGCCGCCTTCCAGCGAGGGGGTGCGCCCGGCCGCGCCCGCGAGTTCGGCCAGAAGCGCGAACTGCACCGTCGCCGGCTACAACGCCGCCGCGTCGGGCCCGTCGCGCAGCATCGCGGCCATGTCGGGCGGGCAAACGACCCGCCGCCCCGTCGCCTGTAGCCACCAACGGTTGTCCGCCGCCTGCGCGATGGCGATGGCGCCGCCGCGCGGCAGCGCCGTTTCCAGCGCCTGGATCGCCAGGAAGGCAAGCCTCGCCTCGGCGCGGGCCACGTCGCGGCTTACCTGCCAGTCGTGTTGTACCCGACCGCTGCGCCCCAGGTCGGCGAGGATGTCGCGGATTTCCGAAGCACCGATGGCGTGGTCGTCACCGGCAGCGCCGTAAGCAATACGGAAAAACCGGATGCGTGCCGTGGCATTCGGGACGCTGTCGCCGATCAGGTCCATCTCGGGGGTGGTGCTTTCATGGGCAAGCTGCATCATTTCCAACCCGTTCATGACCGCGCCCACGGGGCTGATCAGGTCGTGACAGATGCGCGAGCCTACCAATGTCGCCAGCCGGGTATTACCTTGTACCAAGTTCAACTCCGATCGAGGGATTTGCCGATGACCGACCTCAACGCGTTGCTCACGCCCGGGATGCGCGTGCGCCACCCCGATCGCCCCGATTGGGGCACCGGGCAGGTGCAATCCAATATCGGCGGCCGCATCACGGTGAATTTCCCCGATGCCGGCAAGGTAGTCATTGAAGGCTCCCGCGTGACGCTCTTGCCAGTGTTTGATGACTGAGCTTTGTTAACAAATGGTTATCACGGACCCGGCGGGCGCGCAAAGCGCGGCCGTACCGGCGCCGCATGGCATGTTGTCAGCCGCTGCGCGCGCGCGTAAAAGCGCGGTCAGGCAAGGGAATGGACGGGCTGAAATGAGCCGCGAGGTGCCGCAATTCGAGGTCGGGCTGGCACGCTCCGAGACCGAGCTGCACGCCGCGCAGCGGCTGCGCTACGAGGTGTTCGTGGCCGAGCTGGGCGGCGGCGGGCCGATGGTCGATCACGATGCGCGGCTCGAACGCGACCGCTTCGACCCCTTCTTCGAACACTTGATCCTGCGCGATCTGACCCGCCCCGAGGGGGCGCAGGTGGTGGGTGTCTACCGGCTGCTGGACGAGGCCGGCGCGACGCGCGCCGGGCAGTTCTATTCCGAGGACGAGTACAATCTCGCGCCGCTGCGTCGCAGCGGCCGGCGGTTGCTGGAACTGGGGCGTTCCTGCCTGCATCGCGACTATCGCGGCGGCGGCGCGATGCACGTGATGTGGAGCGCCCTGGCCGACCATATCAGCGCCCGCGGCATCGAGATCCTGTTCGGGGTGGCCAGTTTCCATGGCACCGACGTGCAGGCACTGGCACAGCCGCTGTCGCTGCTGCATCACCGCCACCTGGCACCGCCCGGGTTGCGCGTGCGCGCCCGCCCGCCCGGCGCCGCGGCGATGGACCTCATCCCCGAAGGACAGCTTGACCGCCGGGCGGCGATGCTGACGGTGCCGGCGCTGATCAAGGCCTATCTGCGCCTGGGTGGCTGCGTCGGTGACGGGGCCTTCGTGGACCGCGATTTCAACACCACCGACGTGTGCCTGGTGCTGGACATGGCCCGCGTCGATCCGGCCCGGCGCGCATTCTATCAGCGCGGCAGCGACAAAAGGAGCGCCGGATGAGCGCCGAATGGACCCCGCCGCCCGAACCGCCGGCGGTGCGCATCACCGCCGCGGGCTGGCTGCGGGTGATATGGCGCGGCGTGCCGATGGCGTTTGTGGTATTCGGCGGGCTGGTGGTGCTGCTGGCGCTGCGGCTGGTCGAGCGGCCCCTCTACGGCCTGCACCGGCCGCTGACCCCGCGCATCACCCAGGGCGTCTGCCGCGCCGCGCTGATGATCCTGGGGCTGCGCTACGAGGTCCGCGGCACACGAATGCATGAACGCGGCGCGGTGGTGTCCAACCATGCTTCGTGGCTGGACATCTTCGTGCTCAACGCCGGCAAGCGGGTTTATTTCGTCTCCAAGTCCGAGGTCGCGCGCTGGCCCCTCATCGGCTGGCTGGCGCGCGCCACCGGCACCGTGTTCATCGACCGCAACCCGCGCGCCGCGCGCGGCCACACGGCTCTGTTCGTGGCGCGGCTGATGGCGGGGCACAAGCTGTTGTTCTTCCCCGAGGGCACCTCGACCGACGGGCGGGTGGTGCTGCCGTTCAAACCGACCCTGTTCGAGGCCTTCTTCAGCGCCGGGTTGCGCGAGGCGCTGCACGTCCAGCCGGTGACGCTGATCTACCACGCGCCAAACGGGGCGGAGCCGCGCTTTTACGGCTGGTGGGGCGAGATGGATTTCGCACATCACCTGCTCAAGGTGCTGGCGGCACCGCGCCAGGGCCGGGTCGAGGTGGTCTATCACCCGCCCGTGCGGGTGGCCGATTTCCGCGACCGCAAGGCGCTGGCCGCGCATGTCGAGGCGGCGGTGCGCGCCGGCATGCCGCCCGACCGGCGGGCGCGGCCCGGCTGAAGGGCGGCGCGGGCACACCCCTGCCCTGTCCGAACTCAGCCCTTGCGCGTGGCACCGTCGCTGGTGACGAGGTACTTGAAACTGGTCAGTTGCTCGGCCCCCACCGGGCCGCGGGCGTGTAGCTTGCCGGTGGCGATGCCGATCTCGGCGCCCATGCCGAACTCGCCGCCATCGGCGAACTGGGTCGAGCTGTTGCGCATCACTATGGCACTGTCGAGACGCTCGAAGAACCGCGCCGCGGCGGCGTCGTCCTCGGTGAGGATGCAATCGGTATGGCCCGAGCCGAAGCGGCGCACATGGGCGATGGCATCATCCAGGCTGTCCACCACCCGCGCGGCGATGATCATGTCGAGGTATTCGCGCCCCCAGTCGTCTTCGCCGGCCGGAACGGTGCCGGGCACCGATTGCAGGGTCGGGTCGGCGCGCACCTCGACACCGGCGTCGATCAGCGCCCGGATCACGCCCTGGCCCACGGTGTCGGCCACGTCACGGTGGATCAGCAGGCATTCCACCGCGCCGCAAATGCCGGGGCGGCGGGTCTTGGCGTTGAGCACCACGCGCAGCGCCTTCTCGGCATCGGCGGCCTTGTCGATGTAGATGTGCACGATGCCTTCGAGATGGGCGAATACCGGCACCCGCGCCTCGGCCTGGACCAGCCCCACCAGCCCCTTGCCGCCGCGCGGCACGATCACGTCGATGCTGTCGGTCATGGTCAGCATCCGGCTGACCGCGGCACGGTCGCGGGTGGGGACCAGTTGCACCGCGTCCTCCGGTAGCCCCGCAGCGTGCAGCCCCTCGACCAGGCAGGCATGGATCGCGCGCGAGGAATGAAAGCTTTCCGATCCGCCGCGCAAAATCACCGCGTTGCCCGATTTCAGGCACAGCGCCCCGGCATCGGCGGTGACGTTGGGGCGGCTTTCGTAGATCACGCCGATCACCCCCAGGGGCGTGCGCACGCGGGCGATATGCAGCCCCGAAGGCATGTCCCATTCGGCCATCACCGCGCCGACGGGATCGTCCTGTTGCGCCACCGCCCGCAGGCCGGTGGCGATGGCGTCGATGCGCCCCGCGTCCAGTGCCAGCCGGTCCATCATGGCCCCCGACAGGCCCTTTTCGCGGCCGAATTCAAGGTCGCGGGCGTTGGCGGCAAGGATCTCGTCGCGCCGCGCCTGCACGCAGTCGGCGGCGGCCTCCAGCGCCGCGCGGCGGGCACCGGCATCGGCATGGGCCAGTTCCGCGGCAGCGGCGCGGGCGCGGGCGCCGATACCGGCCATCATGGCGGGGATGTCGTGGTCTTCGCTCATGTCATCGTCCTCTTGGTGGGCCGCTTGCGCGCCCCCGCTCAAAGCGCCATGTCGTCGCGATGGACAAGCGCGGCGCGGCCCGGATAGCCCAGCAGGCCTTCGATCTCGTCGCTGCGGTGGCCCTTGATCGCCTGTGCCTCGGCGGCGGTATAGCGTGCCAGCCCCTGGCCCAGGTTGTGCCCCGACATGTCTTCGATGGCAACCGGGTCACCGCGACCGAATTCGCCCGATACCGCGGTGACACCGGCGGGCAGCAGGCTCTTGCCCTGCTCCAGCGCGCGGGCCGCGCCGGCATCCACGACCACCGCGCCGCGCGGCTTCATCGCCGCGATCCAGCGTTTGCGCGCCAGTTGCGGGTCATCATGGGCGGTGAACCATGTCGCCCGCGCGCCACCGTAAAGCGCGCTGAGCGGGCGCGCGCGCGAGCCTTCGGTGATCGCCATGTGGCATCCCGCCGCGGTGGCCATGCGCCCGGCCATCAGCTTGGTGCGCATGCCGCCCTTGGACAGCCCGGTGCCGGCATCACCGGCCTGCGCCTCGAGCGCAGGCGTAATCCGGTCGATCACCGGGTAATGGCGCGCGTCCGGGTCGAGGCGCGGGTTGGCGGAATAGAACCCGTCCACGTCCGACAGCAGGATCAACTGGTCGGCACCCAGCGTCACCGCCATCTGCGCCGCCAGCCGGTCGTTGTCGCCATAGCGGATCTCGTCAGTGGCGATGGTGTCGTTCTCGTTGACGATCGGCACCACGCCGAGGCGCAGAAGCTGCGCCATGGTGGCGCGCACATTGAGATAGCGGCGCCGGTCGGCGCTGTCTTCCAGCGTCACCAGCACCTGCGCAGTGGTCAGCCCGTGCGGCGCCAGCGCCTCTTCGTAGGCGCGCGCCAGACGGATCTGGCCCACTGCCGCCGCCGCCTGACTTTGTTCCAGCGCCAGCTTGTCGCCGGGCAGCCTCAGAACCCCGCGCCCCAGCGCAATCGACCCCGACGAGACCAGCGCGACATCCTTGCCCAGTCCCTTGAGCCAGGCGACGTCCAGCGCCAGCGCATCCAGCCAGTCGCGCCGCAGGTTGCCGCTGCCGGTCTCGACCAGCAGCGCCGAGCCGATCTTGACAACGATGCGCCGCGCCTCGTTCAGGGTTGCCATGTCTGCGCCACGTCCTCGCTTTCGGCCACCTCGCCGCGACTCGCGTCGATCCGGGCACGCAACGCGCGCAGAACCGGCATGAGCCCCTCTCCGGTAACCGCCGACAGCATGAATACCGCGCCGCCGGCCGCCTGCTCCAGCTCGGCCTTGCAGGCGGCGCGCATTTCGTCGTCAAGCGCGTCGACCTTGTTCAGCGCGGTGATGCGCGGCTTGTCGGCCAGGTGGCCGCCATAGGCCTCCAACTCGTCGATGATGGTGCGGTAGTCGCCGGCGACATCCTCGGCGGTGGCATCCACGAGATGCAGCAGCACCGCGCAGCGCTCGACATGGCCGAGGAAACGGTCGCCGATGCCACGCCCCTCGTGCGCGCCCGCGATCAGGCCGGGAATGTCGGCCATGACGAACTCGGTGCCGTCCACACCCACCACGCCCAAGTTGGGATGCAGCGTGGTGAACGGGTAATCGGCAATCTTGGGCCGCGCGTTCGAGGTGGCGGCCAGGAACGTGGACTTACCCGCATTGGGCAGGCCCAGAAGCCCGGCATCGGCGATCAGCTTGAGCCGCAGCCAAAGCGTGCGCTCGACCCCGTCCTGCCCCGGGTTGGCGCGCCGCGGCGCCTGGTTGGTCGAGGTCTTGAAATGCAGGTTACCCCAGCCGCCGTTGCCACCCCTGGCCAGCAACACCCGCGCGCCCGGTCGGGACAAATCGGCGATAACGGTTTCGCCGTCCTCGTCCAGAACCTCGGTGCCGGCGGGCACGCGCAGCACGATGTCGTCGCCGTCGCGCCCGGTGCATTGCTGGCCGCGCCCCGGCTGGCCGTTGCGGGCGAAGAAATGCTGCTGGTAGCGGAAGTCGATCAGGGTATTGAGCCCCTCGACCACCTCGGCCCAGACATCGCCGCCGCGGCCGCCGTCACCGCCATCTGGGCCGCCGAACTCGATGTATTTCTCGCGCCGGAAGCTGGCGCAGCCCGCCCCGCCCGCGCCGGAGCGGATATGAACCTTCGCGAGGTCAAGAAATTTCATGCCCGTCTCCTTTCGCCGGCTCATACCGCAAGGCGCGGGCCGGGCTCAATCAAGTTTGCGACTGTACGTCCAGGTGGGCACCCGGGCGCCGCGCGCCACGCAATAGGTTTCGGCGTCGCCGAGGTATTCGAAACCGCAATTCGTCAGCACCCGCGCCGAGGCAGGGTTATCCTGGAACACCTCGGCGAAAAGCGCCTCGCACTCCTGCGGGTTGGCCTCGATCAAGGCGCGCACGGCAGCCGAGGCAACGCCGGTGTTCCAGTAGGCCGGCGCCACCCAGTAGCTGATCTCGGACTGGTTGCGATCCATCCGCGCCAGCGTGATCAGGCCCATCACCTCGGCGGCGCCCGACCTGACCCCGTCCATGACCCACACGTCCTCGGTGCGGTCGGGTTGCTGGGCGCGCGCGATGTAGGCTTCGATCGCACCGGGCGGCAGCGGGTGCGGTATGGTGCTGGTGTTGGCCGCCACGCGCGCATCGCCGCTGTACATCTCGATGAGTCCCAGGTCAGAGCCGCGCACCGGGCGCAGGTCGAACCCGTCGGCGGCGATCACGGGTTGGTCGGTAATTCTTTCCAGCTTCATGCGCTTTTCCTCCCGAAATGCACGACCGGGCGACTGCCTGCCGCTGGCCGGCGGCGCCCCTGCCCGGCTTCAAGGTCGTGAAGCCGGGCGCGGAATTCAACACCGGGGCACGCACAACCGCGCGCGGTGACGTGAGTGCCGGTGAAGGTGCCCGCCAAAACGAAACGGGGACCGGCGGTTTCGCCGATCCCCGCAATCCGATGGATTTTCAGATCGGCTTATTCGGCGGCCTCCGCCACGGGCTGAACCGATACGAAGGTGCGGCCCTTGAGGCCCTTGTGAAAGGTCACCTTGCCCTCGACAGTGGCGAAAATGGTATGGTCCTTGCCGATACCAACGCCCTCGCCCGGCCACCACTTGGTGCCGCGCTGCCGGCAGATGATATTGCCGGGGATGGCCGCCTGGCCACCGTAGAGCTTGACGCCGAGGCGACGACCGGCGGAGTCGCGCCCGTTACGGGATGAACCGCCTGCTTTCTTGTGTGCCATCTCGTCTCTCCTTTAGCCCTTGGCCAGTTCTTTGGCCTGTTCGACCCACTCGGGCTTGATCTTGATCGTTTCGATCGCGGCGATGTCGTTCTCGCTGAGCGCGGCGATCTGGGCGAAGCTGGTCAGCCCGGCCTCGCGCAGCTTCTTCTCGGCCGCCGGCCCGACGCCATCGAGCACCTTGAGGTCGTCGGTCGCGGCCGGGGCCGCCGGTTTCGGCGCCGCCTTGGCCGGGGCCTTGGCATCCGTCTTTTTCGCGGCCGGTTTCGCGGCGGCAGCAGCCCCCGTCACGGCGGCGGTGCCGCCGACAGCGGCCTTCATGCCACTCTTGCCCGCGCCCGAGGGCAGGATATCGGTCACCCGCAGCAGGGTCAGCCGCTGGCGATGGCCGCGGGTCCGCTTGGAGCTGTGCTTGCGGCGCCGCTTGACGAAATTGATGACCTTCTCGCCCTTGATCTGGTCGACCACTTCGGCCTGCACGGCCGCGTCGTCGACGAACGGCGCGCCGACAACGGTCTTGTCGCCGCCCAGCATCAGGACATCGTTGAACTGAACCTTCTCACCCGCGTCAGCCGCCAGCTTTTCCACGCGAAGGATATCCCCCGCCTGAACCCTGTACTGCTTGCCACCGGTCTTTATGACCGCAAACATGCGCAATTCCTTCGTTTTCCACCGCGTCCTGTGGTCCCCTTGCGGGCGTTGCGGCCATGATGGCCACCTGCGGACAGCGCGCCCCGTATCGGGCGATATTGCATAAGCCACGCAAGGGCATCACCCCTTGCGCGATGCGCGCTTATCCTAGGAAGAGACGCCCGAGTCAAGGCCCGCCCGAGCGGTTTTTCCGCCCCGCAAGCGCATCCGCCCGCTCACAGGTCGCGCGCCGCCATCTCGGCCGCCAGGGCGCGGCCCATGGCATGGCTGAGATCGACATACATCTCGCCGAAAGCGGTGAAAAGCGCGCTGTTCATCGCCCGGCCGGCGCGGCTGCGCAGCAGTGCGGTGTACTGCTCGATCTGCGCCACGCTCAACCCGTCCTGGGCCAGCAACAGGTAACTCATGACCCACTCGGCGGTGCTGTCCCTGACGACATCGGCATCGGCCCCGACCTGCGCGATGGCGGCCTCGCGCGACATCTCCAGCGCGCCGCCCTCGATCAGCCCCAGCGTGAAGGCAAGGTTCGCATTCAGCGCCGCCGCGACATTGCGGTCGATCAGGTCGCCGGCGGCGACATGGGCGCGCGCCGCGTCGAGCCGCGCGTCGTCTCCCGTGCCCGCCAGCAGCGCGCGATACCGGGCGCGGGCCGACGCCTGGACCTCGGGATCAAGAAACGCCCGCCGCGCCGCCAGCTCAAGCGCCACGATCTCGCGCCCCTCGGCCGAGGTGAAGAAGGCGATCAGCGGACCCGCATCGGCCCGATCGGCCTGCGCGAACGCCTCGGCGAAACGCGCGCGCACGCTTTGCTCCATCCGCCCGGGGTCGTAGATGCGCGCAAGCCGCGCGGCCAGGTGCGCGCCCGCACCGCCGCGCAGCATGTCGGCGGCCATCTGGCGCCCGTGGCTCAGCCCCTCCTCGGCCATCACCGCGACCAGCTCGGACAGCCGCAGCGCGTCCAGCAGCCGCTGCGCCGCCGCCGCGCCATCCGCCGTCTGCGCCCCCGCCGGAGCCGCCTGAGCGCCGAGAACCGACAGGTACAGCAACCCCGCCACGGCCATGCTGCCGACGCGGCTGGCAAGGCGGCGGACCACCTGCAAGAAGGCTGCGAGCATGGCGGGATCTCCTTTCATCGGCGGGCCCGGTCTGCGCAGGCGGCAGCCGGACCGTGCGCGCGATGGTGGCGCAAGCGCGCAACCGATTCAAGCCGCGCAGCGCCCGCGCGCGTCGATATGCGAAGGCCAGGACCAGGGCGAAAGCCAGCCGCACCGCACGCGCACGCCCACCCGGCAACCAGCCCCCACCACGCGACCGTCGCACAGAAATCCGCCTCGCACGCCCGACCCGCGCACCGGGAAAAGGCCGCGAAATCCCCTCTTGCCAGCCTGGCTCATAGCGATTACATCGCTGCCGACGGAGAGGTGCCGGAGCGGTCGAACGGGGCGGTCTCGAAAACCGTTGAGGGTACAAGCCCTCCCAGGGTTCGAA
>NZ_JAGXFK010000030.1 GCF_024637375.1 Sediminimonas sp.
CCGCTCAGCCGTAGTCACGTTCTCCGAAGATCGCCGATCCCACGCGCACATGCGTGGCGCCAAGGGCGATGGCGCGCTCGAAATCGCCGCTCATCCCCATCGACAGCCCGGTCAGCCCGTTGCGCGCCGCGATCTTGCCCAGAAGGGCGAAATGCAGGCTCGGCTCCTCGTCCACGGGCGGGATGCACATCAGCCCCTTGACCGGCAGGTCGAGGCGCCGGCACTCGGCCACGAAATCGTCGGTCTGGCCTGGCATGACACCGGCTTTCTGGTCTTCCTCGCCGGTATTGACCTGGATGAACAGGTCGGGGCAATGCCCCTCTTCCTGCGCCAACCGCGCCAGCGTCTTGGCCAGCTTGGGGCGGTCCAGCGAATGAATCGCCTGGAACAGGTCGAACGCCTGGCGCGCCTTGTTGGTCTGTAGCGGCCCGATCAGGTGCAACTCGACCCCATCGAACCGCTCGCGGAACCCCGGCCACTTGCCCGCGGCTTCCTGCACGCGGTTTTCGCCAAAGCACCGGTGCCCCTGCTCCAGCACAGCTTCGACACGGGCGTCGGGCTGAACCTTCGACACCGCGATCAGCGTCACGGAATCCTGCGCGCGCCCGGCTTCGTCGCAGGCCACCGCGATCCGTTCCTGAATATCGGTCAACGCCATTCTCGCATCCTCCTGCACTGGCCCGCGTCGCTTGCGCGGCCAACAAACACCTTTGACGCGCGCTTGAAAAGGGCCGCATCGCGCAATCGCGTTGATGCCGCGCGGGTGGCCGGTATAGTCGCGCAAGACCCCACGGCAAAGGTGAAGCCCATGGCGCCCAATCCCCGAACGCTTGCTGACAAGATCACGGCGCAGCTTGGCGCGGGCCAGTTCAAGGCCGCGTTCAAGACGGCCAGGGCCGCGACGAAACAGTTCCCGAAAGAGGCGTATTTCCAAAACCTTGCCGGGCTGGCGCAGGCCCGCATGGGTGATGAACGCACAGCGATCACCCATTTCCGACAGGCCCTGAAACTGGCGCCGGGCAACCGCGACGTGCAGAACAACCTCGTTCAGGCGCTGATAAGCACCGGGCAGAACAAACGCGCGTTGTCGCTGCTGGAAAAGCTGCGCGACAAACGGTCCGACACGGGCCATGTGCTGTTCCTTACCGGCATGGCACGGATGCGCGATGGCGATTACCCCGGCGCGCTGGCCGACCTGGACGCGGCGCTTGACCACGATCCGCGCCACGCGGCGGCGCTCAACCTGCGCGGTGTGGTACGGGTCGAGCTGCGCCAGGAGGCGCAGGCGCTGGACGATTACCGCGCCTCTATCGAGATCGAGCCGAACGCCCCCGACACGCTGTCGAATCTCAGCCTGCTGCTGGGCCGGATGGACCGGGTGGAAGAGGCATTCGCCGCCTCGGAAAAGGCGCTGGCGATCAACCCGCAGCATTTTCCGGCGCTCGAAGGCTATTCGATCCTGCTCAACCAGATGGGCCGCCGGGACGAGGCCATCGCCGCCTATGAGCGCATGCTCGCGCTGGCGCCGCACCACGCCGAATCGCTGTTCGAGCTGGCGCGCCTGCTGGGCCATGAGCACCACGACGACATCATGGCGCGCGTCGAGGCGGCGCTGGCAAAGGCGCGCAAGGGCGCGCCCGATATCGGCTTTCTCGCCTTCGCCAAGGCGCAGCTTCTGGAGCGCGCCGGGGATGTCGCGGCCTCGGACGACTGGTATCGCAAGGGCAACGAATCGTTTGCCCGCCTGCGCCCCTTTGCCGCCGAGCTTGCCATCGCCGAGCGCGACGAGGTTCTGGAACTGTTCCCGGACAATGCACCATTGCCGCAAGCACCGCTGTCCGACGGTCCGGTGCCGATCTTCATCCTCGGGCTGCCGCGCTCGGGCACCACGCTGACCGAACAGATGATCTCGGCGCACCCGGAGGTGTTCGGTACCGGCGAACTGGCGATGGCCGGCCGGCTGGCGCGGGCGCATATCGACAGTGGCGCGCCGTTCGATGCCGGCGCGGCCGAACGGTTCGCGCAGGCCTATCGCGCCGAGTTGCCGCAGATGCCCGCGGGCACGCGCGCATTTACCGACAAAATGCCGTCGAATTACCGCTTTGTCGGGATGCTGCTGGCGGCGTTTCCGAACTGCGTGATCCTGCACATGCGGCGCGACCCGCGCGACGTGGGCCTGTCGATGTGGCGCACCTATTTTTCCAGCCCGGCCATGGCTTTTACCTTCGACCAGGCGGCGATCGCGACGCAGATCAACCTTTACCGCGATTACATGGATCACTGGAAGGCGGGCTTCGGCGACCGAATCGTCGACGTGGACTATGCCGATCTGGTGACCAACCCCGAGGCCGCCAGCAAGCGCCTGGCACAGGTGTGCGGGCTGTCGTGGGTGCCCGAGATGGGACAGCCGGAACGCAACAGGCGCACCGTGCGCACCGCCAGCGCCCTGCAGGTGCGCGAGGGGGTGCATACGCGGTCTGTCGGGGGGTGGCGGGCGCATCGGGCGGCGATTGCCACGTTGCTGGACGGGATCGACCCGGCCCGCTGGCCCGACTTGGCGCCGGAATAAGACCGCCGGTGCGGTCGCCGATCACGCGCAGGGAATCGCGCAAAGGAAAAGGGCAGGCCGATTGGCCTGCCCTTCCTTGTATCGCTCAGGTTCTGACGGATCAGAACGAGAACTGCACACCAGCGTCGGCGCGGGTGCGGCTGCCGGCCAGCTCGGCCACACCGGCACGGATCGAGGCGCCACCGCCCAGATCGTGAACAACGCCGATACCCATGTTCTCATCGTTCGGGATCTCGTCGTGGTTGATGTAGCCCGAGATGGAGGTCGCGGCGCCAACGTCGAAGGAGCCGGCGATGCCGTACTTCAACGTGTCGCCACCCATCATGTTACCGTTGTCGGCAACCTGCAGGGTCAGGTTGGCGGGGCCGAAGGCGCCGCCCGCGGTCAGGGCCCACTCGGTGTCACCGACGATGTCGCTGTCCTGGAACGCGATCGCGGCGTTGTAGTCGCCGAAGCTGTAAGCCAGGTGCAGGCCGGTGCGATCCTGGGTGCCGTTCACGCCATAGCCGGTCTGCGACAGCGAGTGCGACAGGTGCGCGCTGAAATCGCCCATGGCGTACTTGATGTCGAAACCTTCACGGCCCTGAGCACCCGAGGTGTAGAAGTCAACGTTGTAGTTGGTCACGACGTTGGCATAGCCCAGGCCGGTCAGGCCGACCGAGCCGGCATAGATGCCGGGCATGAATTCGAAGGCGCCCTGCACGTGGCCCATCGAGACTTCCAGACCACCGGTCGACACCCAGAAACGCGGGTTGTTGAAGCCCGAGGTGCCGGCGTAGGTCGAACCGGCTTCGTTCGCCTGGTAGCGCACCTGCGCACCGAAGTTCAGCCCGTTGTCGGACTCGGTGGTGGCGGTGATGATCAGGCGGAAACGGCTTTCGATGCGGGTTTCGTCCGCAGGCGCGCGAGCTTCGTCATAGTCGACACCCCAACGAGCATAGCCGCCAAAGGATACGTCTGCAGCGGCCATCCCGGCGGAAGCGACCAGCGCAGTCGTTGCGAAGAGAATCTTTTTCATGGTTTTTCCCTCGGTTTTCATTCAAGCGCCCCAAACCGGAGGATCCAGATTGGGTATGGCTTTCGTTTCGCTCTTTTCAGGGGGCTTTGGCAAGCGCCGGCGCCGGTTGGGCAACAATGTGGCACAAGATGGTGCAGCTTTGCCACAGTTGCCGCCGGGCGGCGAGGGCGGGCACGCGCGCCGTAATACCCTTGCCCCTTGGCGGGCGGTTGGTTAGGACAGGACAGGACGACAGAACCCGGGCGGTGCCATGACCCTTTATCGCAAGACACGTTTCATCACGGCCGGTGCCTTGGCCCTGACGCTAGCCGCGTGTGGCGGCGGCAATGACGGCCAGATGATTCCCGGCGATATCGAGGCCTCCAACGAAGAGGCCATGAAGGCCAACCCGCGCATGGGCAACAGCGGCGAATCCAGCCTTTGGGATTTGCTGCGCAAGCAAAACCCCGACGTGACCGTGGCGGTCAACCGCTACCTGTGGAACGCGTCGCTGGATGTGCTGAACTTCCTGCCGGTGGAATCGGTCGATCCGTTCACCGGGGTGATCGTGTTCGGCTATGGCACCCCGCCGGGCGGCGGGCGCGCCTATCGCGGCACCGTTCTGATCAAGGATCCGGCGTTGGACGCGCGGTCGCTGGTGGTGTCGCTGCAAACGCGCGGCGGCCCTGTCGATGCGGCCACGCAGCGTGCCGTCGAGGATGCGATCCTGTCACGCGCCCGGCAACTGCGCATCGCCGCCCGAAAGCTCTGAGCCACGGCACCGCGGTAGGTCAGTCGCCCACCGTGCCGGGGCGCATGTCTGCCAGCCGCTCGATCCAGGCCAGTTGCGCGGGCAGGCACACCGTTTCAAGGTCGTAATGCGCCGTGACATGCGCGCGCGCCGCCCGGCCCAGGCCCGCGCGTGCGCCTGCGTCGTCGAGCAGCGCGCCGATCTCGGCCAGCAGCGCATCGCGGTCGAAGAAATCCACCAGCCGCCCGGTTTCGCCATGGGTGATCACCTCGCGCACCGGGGCGGTATCGCTGGCCACGATGGCGGCGCCGGTGCTCATCGCCTCAAGCAGCGACCAGCTTAGCACGAACGGATAGGTCAGGTAGACGTGCACGCGGCTGACCGCCAGCAGCGCGGCGAATCGTGCGTAGGGCAGCTTGCCCATGAAATGCACGCGCGCCCAGTCGGCATCGGGGATCCGGCCGCGCACTTCGTCGATGAAGGTCTGCTTCCACGTCCCGCCGCCCGGTGGGCGGCTGCCATAGCTGACACCGTCGCCGCCCACGATCATCACCTGCGCGTGCGGGCGCTCACGCAACAGCCGCGGCAGCGCGCGCATGAACACATGGTAGCCGCGATAGGGCTCCAGGTTGCGGTTGACGAAGGTGATCACCTCGTCGGCGCGCGTCACCTGGTCACCGCCGGGCAGGTCGAGCACCGCGTCCGGGTCGGGGCGCAGCAGGTCGGTGCGCACGCCGTCATGGATGACGCTGATCCGCCGGCGGAATTCGGGCGGGAAAGTATCGGCCTGGAAATGCGTCGGGCTGATCCCCGCGTCGCCCACCGACATGTGCAGATGGTTGTTGAGGTTCTTCAGGCGAATACGCAGCCTGTCCTTGGCGCCCAGCCTGGATGAGAATTCGGGGTCGAAGTCCAGGTGACCGTCATCGGAGCGATGGTAAAGTTCGTAATAAAGCCCGATCCGCGCGCCGGGCCAGACATCGCGCAGGAACATCGATTCGCCCCAACCGGGATGGGCGACGATGACATCGGGGGAAAAGCCCCGCTCGCGCAGCGTCACGGCGGCGTCGAAACAGGCCTCGCCGCGCACCAGCTTGGTGTCGAGGTCCACCAGCCACGGGTGCAGCTTTTGCGCATGCCGCTTGGGCAGGGAATAGGGCAGCACACGCACGCCGTTCCAGGTGGTGGGCTCGCTTACCCGCAGGGTCAGCGCCACGCAGCGATGCCCCTGTCGCGCCAGCTCTGGTGCCAGATGCTTGAACTGGCCGGGGAAGTTCTGGTGGATGAACAGGATGTCCATGGCGGCGCGCTCGCTTCGGTCCGGGGGTGGTGCCCCCTTATAGCGCCGGTACGCGCCCTGCACAGGGGGCGCATTTTTGCCCCCGCCCTCTGGACCAGCGCGCACAGCGCGCCTATCACCGCTGACAAACCATGCCCGCGCCCACCCCGCGCACAGCCAGAGAGGTCGCCAGCACATGTCGCGCTATTCAGCCGCCGAGATCGAAGCGAAATGGCAAAAAGCCTGGGACGAGGCCGGGATATTCCGCGCCACCCGCGACGAAAGCAGGCCCAAGTATTACGTGCTGGAGATGTTTCCCTACCCGTCGGGGCGCATCCATATGGGGCATGTGCGCAACTACACCATGGGCGACGTGGTGGCGCGCTACAAGCTGGCCACCGGGCATAACGTACTGCACCCGATGGGCTGGGACGCCTTCGGCATGCCGGCCGAGAACGCGGCGATGGCCTCGGGGGGGCATCCCAAGGACTGGACCTACGGAAATATCGCCGACATGCGCGCGCAGATGAAACCCTTGGGCCTGTCGATCGACTGGAGCCGAGAATTCGCCACCTGCGACCCGGAATACTATGGCCAACAGCAGGCCATGTTCCTCGATTTCATGGAAAAGGGCCTCGTTTACCGCAAGAACGCAGTGGTCAACTGGGATCCGGTCGACATGACCGTGCTGGCCAACGAACAGGTCGAGGACGGCAAGGGCTGGCGTTCGGGCGCCGAGGTCGAGCGGCGCGAGCTGACGCAGTGGTTTTTCCGCATCTCGGACTATTCCGGCGAGTTGCTGGATGCGCTCGACGGGCTGGATGACTGGCCGGCCAAGGTCAAGCTGATGCAGGCCAACTGGATCGGGCGCTCGCGCGGGCTGCAATTCGCCTTTGATCTGACCGGCGCGCCGGACGGCTTCGACAGCGTCGAGGTCTACACCACCCGGCCCGACACCCTGATGGGGGCAAGCTTTGTCGCCGTGTCGCCCGATCACCCGCTGGCCAAGCGGCTGGAGGCCGAGCGCCCCGACATCGCCGCCTTCTGCGCCGAGGCGCGGCGCGGCGCCACCAACGAGGAAGCGCTGGAAAAGGCCGAGAAGCTGGGCTTCGACACCGGGCTCAAGGCCCATCACCCGACCGACCCGGACTGGCAGTTGCCGGTCTACATCGCCAACTTCATCCTGATGGATTACGGCACCGGCGCGATCTACGGCGTGCCCGCCCACGACCAGCGCGACCACGATTTCGCGGTCAAATACGGCCTGCCGATAATCGACACGTTCCAGCCGCGCGACGGCGCGCATGATGTGCGCGAAAGCCCCTACATTCCGCTCAAGACCGAAACAGTGCGCTACACTCGCAAGGTCGCGGGCGAAGAGGTGCAAACCGGCGAAGCCGCCATCGACGCCGCCATAGCCCATTGCGAGGCGCACGGCATTGGCCGCGGCGTGACCAACTACCGCCTGCGCGACTGGGGCCTGTCGCGGCAGCGGTACTGGGGCTGCCCGATTCCGGTGGTGCATTGCCCCGATTGCGGCGTGGTTCCCGAACGCAAGAAAAACCTGCCCGTCGAGCTGCCCTATGACGAGGCCGGCAAGCCGATCGACTTCTCGGTGCCGGGCAACCCGCTCGACCGGCACCCGACATGGGCCGATTGCCCCTGCCCCGCCTGCGGCAAGCCCGCCCGGCGCGAAACCGACACCATGGATACCTTCGTCGATTCGTCGTGGTATTACGCGCGCTTCACCGCGCCGCGCGCCGAGACGCCCACCGACCTGGCCGAGGCCGAGTACTGGATGAACGTCGACCAGTATATCGGCGGCATCGAACACGCCATCCTGCACCTGCTGTATTCACGCTTCTTCGCCCGGGCGATGGTGGAAACCGGCCACCTGCCCGCCAAGGCGAAAGAGCCGTTCAACGCGCTGTTCACGCAAGGCATGGTGACGCACGAGATATACCAGACCCGCGACGCGCGCGGCCGCCCCGTATATCACCTGCCGGAGGACGTCGAAGGCGGCAAACTCAAGCAATCCGGCGAGCCGGTCGAGGTGATCCCCTCGGCCAAGATGTCCAAATCCAAGAAGAACGTCGTCGACCCGGTCAGCATCATAGGCCAGTACGGCGCCGATACCGCGCGGTGGTTCGTGCTGTCTGACAGCCCGCCGGAACGCGACGTCGAATGGACAGCCGCCGGCGCCGAGGCCGCGCACAAGCACCTCGCCCGCGTCTGGCGCATCGCGTCGGAAATTGCCGCCGCCCCCGGCGCGAAGGCCACCGACCCCGGCGCCGACGACGCGCTTTTGCGCGAGATGCACAAGACCATCCATGACGTGACCGGCGGGGTCGAATCGTTTGGCTTCAACGCCGCCATCGCGCGGCTTTACGCTTTCACCAACACGCTGGCGAAATCCACTGCGGGCGGCGATGCCAAGCGGCAGGCGGCGCGCACGCTGGCGCAACTGATGGCGCCGATGACACCGCACCTGGCCGAAGAACTGTGGACGCTGCTGGGCAACGAGGGGCTTGTCAGCACCGCCGCCTGGCCGGTGGCCGACGCGGCGATGCTGGTCGACGAGACGATCACCCTGCCCGTGCAGATCAACGGCAAGCGCCGTGGCGAAATCGAAGTGCCCCACGACATGGACAAGGCCGAGGTTGAAAAGATCGCGCTTTCGCTGGATGCTGTCGAAAAGGCGCTGAACGGCAGGGCGCCGAAGAAGGTGATCGTCGTGCCGGGGCGGATCGTGAATGTGGTGGTCTGATCGCAGAAACCTGTTGGCCGGAATGGGCGCCGCGCTGGCGTTGGCGCTGGCCGGGTGCGGCTTTGCCCCCGTCTACGGCCCGCAGGGCGCCGGCGACAGGCTGCAATCGGCGGTGCATGTGCAGGCGCCAGATAGCCGCGACGAACAGCTTCTCACTCGCCGGATCGAGGAACGACTGGGTCGCGGCAGCCGTTACCGGCTGCGCTACGACCTGGACATCACCGAGGAATCGCTGGCGATCGACGCCAACAATACCGCCAGCCGGATGAACCTTGTCGGCGCCGTGTCGTTCGCGCTCTATCCGGGTGGAGCCGTGGACGAGGATGCCGCGCCGCTGATCGAGGGGCGCACGACCGCCTTCACGGGATATTCCGCCACCGGTTCGACCGTGGCGACCCGCGCCGCCGAGCGTGATGCGCGCGTACGTCTCGCCACGATCCTGGCCGACCGGATGATCGTGCAACTCGTGGCCGCTGCGGGCGACCTGCCGGAATGAAACTGGCCCCCCGCGAGGCGAGCCGCTATTTCGCCCGGCCCGATCCGGCACGCGCGGGGTTGCTGATCTTCGGTGCCGACGCGATGCGCGTGGCGCTCAAACGCCAGGAGGTCATCGCCAACCTGATCGGTCCCGCCGGCGAGGAAGAAATGCGCCTGACGCGGCTACCCGCCGGCGATCTGCGGCGCGACAACGCGGCGCTGCTCGACGCGGTCAAGGCGCAGGGGTTCTTTCCCGGCCCGCGCGCTGTCTTCGTCGAGGACGCAACCGACGGGCTGGCCGAGGTGATCGGCGCGGCGCTGGCCGACTGGCACGACGGCGATGCGCAGATCATCGTCACCGCCGGGCAACTGCCGGCCAAGTCGAAGTTGCGCAAGCTGTTCGAGGGCCACGCCAACGCGCTGTCTGCCGCGATCTACGACGACCCGCCCTCGCGCGACGAGATCGAGGCCGAACTGGCCCGCGCCGGCCTGAGCGATATCGCGGCCGAGGCGATGACCGACCTCACCGCGTTGTCGCGCACGCTGGACCCGGGCGATTTTCGCCAGACGCTCACCAAGCTGGGCCTGTACAAGCTGGATGAGGACACGCCGCTGAGTTCGGCCGATGTCGCCGCCTGCGCGCCCGTCTCGGCCGAGGCGGACCTGGACGAGATCCTCAACATAGTGGCCGAGGGCCGCACGGCCGAGATCGGCCCGGTGATGCGCCGGCTAGAGGCGCAGGGCACCCAGCCGGTAAGCCTGTGCATCAACCTCGCGCGGCATTTCCGCACGCTTTACGCCGCCGCCTCCGACCCGGCTGGTGCGGCGCAGGGAATCGCGCGGATGCGTCCGCCCATATTCGGCCCCCGGCGCGACCGGATGCTGCGGCAGGCGCGCGGCTGGGGTGCGCCCCGGCTGGAACAGGCGCTGAGCCTGATCACCGACACCGATCTCAAGTTGCGCTCGGCGGCACAGCACGCGCCGGCGATGGCGCTGGTCGAACGGGCGCTGATTCGCCTGTCGATGATGGCGGGGCGGTAGGGTGGAAACGCGCGGCGTCACGCTGAATGGCGCGGTCCGCCCCGCTCAGCTAACCCGGATCACGTTCTTGTCGACGGCCAGCATGTAGCCCCGTCGCGCGATGTTGCGCACCAGCAATTCGCTGACCATCTGGTTGCCCAGCGTATCGCGCAGCCGCTTGATGCGGGTGGCGCCGGCGGCTTCGTCGCAATCGGCGGCGGTGCGGCCCGACACGATCGCCTCGATCTCGGACCCCGACAGGATATCGTCGTCAAGCCGCGCCTCGGCCAGCACCGAAAGCGTTTCCATCGCCGCGTCGGTCAACCGGAACCCCATGTTATTGAGGTAGACCATGTTTTCTTCGCGGCTCAGCGTCAGCGACGACACCTGTATCCCCGATTGCTCGATCTCTGCCATGCGACGGTTGAGCGTCACAAGCATCACCAACAGCACGAAGGTGGCCACCATCAGCGTGGTGGCAAAGACCAGCAGCACCAGGATCACCATGCGGTAGCCCGACAGCGTGTCGGAAAACGCGGTGCCCGATTGCGCGAGGATTTCCAGAAGCTTGATTTCGGCCTGCGTGGTCAGGTCGTCATTTTCCACGAAAAGCTGTTCGACCCGCGCGTTGAAGGCGTTGGCGTCGGGCAGGTTGCTCAGCAGCCAGACAGCCAGCACCGCCAGTATCAGCACGATGCCCGCGATACCGGCCGGCACCAGCCACGCCGGCGCGCGCCGGACCTCAGAACCGGAGATAGAACTTTCCCGCACTCGCCTTCCTCTCGCTCAGCCCAGACTCGTCAAAGACCGACAGCACGTTCAGCAGCGTCCAGCCGCTGCGCTGCAGACGGGTGGCTACCTCGCTGCGTGCAGCCGCCTTCGTGCAGCTATCGTTCAATTGCATGACACCGTAATGCAACTGTAGCGGCGCGTCGCGCTTGGCCTTGTAGTCAGCATAGCATTCCCCGGCCGCGGCGGGAAATCCCGCGAACAGGGTCAGCAAGAGGGCGGAGAGGGCGAGTGCGTTTTTCATGGGCATCACCATGGGCGGCGGCACGGCGATATTCAATATCCGCAAGCGCCCGTGCCCGCTGCTATCCGATAGCAAGCCGGCGTTATTGCCTGTCGGGAACCGATGCGAGCAGTCTCGGGGCATACCGATGCGGTGCCGCCGCCCCGCCCGAAAGCACGGCACGCCATCACGGCCACACCATGAAAGGAACCTGCCATGTCCCGCCCATTCATCGCCGCAGTCGTCACCGTGGCCCTCGCCCTCTCGGGTCTTTCGGCCAGCACCGCCCAGGCCGGCAACCGCGACGTCGTGCGCGCCCTGACCGGCATCGCCGCCGTCGCCATCATCGCCGGCGCGCTGAGCGAGAACAACAACCGCAAGTACAATCGCCGGGACGGTCACGTCTCGCGCGGCTACCACGGCCGCGCGCCCGTTGTCACACCGCGCCCCCTGCCGCGCCGGGTGCAACGTTACGGGCTGCCGCGCGATTGCATGATTCGCGCCCAAAGCCGCTATGGTCAACCGCGCCGTGTGTTCGGGGCACGTTGCCTGAACCGCGCCTTTCGTTTTACCGACAGCCTGCCGCGCGCCTGCGCCGTCCAGATCAGCGGCGCCTACCGGGGCGATCATCGCCAGACCGGCTATGACGGGCGCTGCCTGAGAAAGCACGGCTACCACCTGGCGCGTCGCTAAACGCCCCGCTGGCGACCGAGCGAAGGGTCGGGTCACGTCCCGGCCCTTTTTCGTTGCGCGCTGCGCCGATCAGGGCATATCCCGTGGGCATGAGCCAGCCGAACCTGTCCCTCGAACGCGCGGCACTACGGGCCGGCGCCACCCGCGTCACCGGGGTGGACGAGGTCGGGCGCGGGCCGCTGGCCGGGCCGGTGGTGGCGGCGGCGGTGGTGCTGGACCTGCGCAACATCCCCAAAGGGTTGAACGATTCCAAGAAACTCACTGCGCGCCGGCGCGAGGCGTTGACCGCCGCGTTGATGGACGCGGCCGAAGTCAGCATCGCCCATGCCAGCGTCGCGGAAATCGACCGCCTCAACATCCTGCGCGCCAGCCATCTTGCCATGACACGCGCCATCGCGGCGCTGCCCGGGCCGCCCGATCACGTTTTGATCGACGGCAACATGCTGCCCGAAGGGATCATCCCCGCGGCGCAATGCGTGGTGCGCGGCGACGCGCTGTCGCTGTCGATCGCGGCGGCTTCGATCGTGGCGAAAACGTGGCGCGATGCGCATATGCGGGATTTGGCGCAACAGTTTCCCGGCTATGGATGGGAAACCAATGCCGGCTATCCGTCGAAAAGCCACAGACAGGCGCTTCAAAATCTTGGTGTCACCCCACACCATAGACGATCGTTCAAGCCGGTGCACAATATCTTGTATCAAGAAAAATCAATAAGTCCCTGATTCAAAAAAGAAATTGACCGCGAATCAGGTTTGACTCATCTTTGTCTTCGTTCACAGAGCGCGACGCAACGCGCCGGTTCCAGAGGCAGAGATGACAATCAAGACCAAATCCCACGGCGCTGCGGCGCTCCCGCTTAACACCATACTGGCTGGCGACTGCATCGAGGTGATGAACGGTCTGCCGGCGGAATCCGTCGATCTGATCTTCGCCGATCCGCCCTACAACCTGCAACTGCGCGGCGATCTGCACCGCCCCGAGGGCAGCCGCGTCGATGCCTGCGACGATGCATGGGACCAGTTCGCATCGTTCGAGGCCTATGATCGGTTCACCGCCGAATGGCTGGCGGCCGCACGGCGCCTGCTCAAGCCCACCGGCGCGATCTGGGTGATCGGCAGCTATCACAACATTTTCCGCGTCGGGGCGACGCTGCAGAACGAAGGCTTCTGGATTCTCAACGACGTGGTCTGGCGCAAGACCAACCCGATGCCCAATTTCCGCGGCAAGCGGTTCACCAACGCGCACGAGACGATGATCTGGGCCAGCAAATCGCAGGGGGCGAAATACACCTTCAACTACGAGGCGCTGAAATCGCTCAACGACGGTATCCAGATGCGCAGCGACTGGGTGCTGCCGATCTGCTCGGGGCACGAGCGCCTGAAAGACGACGACGGCAACAAGGCCCACCCCACGCAAAAACCCGAAGGTCTGCTGCACCGGGTGCTGGTCGGCGCGACCAATCCCGGCGACGTGGTGCTGGACCCGTTCTTCGGCACCGGCACCACCGGCGCCGTGGCCAAGATGCTGGGCCGTGACTATATCGGCATCGAACGCGACCCCGGGTACCGCGCGGCGGCCGAGAAACGCATCCACGCGGTGCGCCGCTACGACCGCGAGGCGCTGCGGGTAAGCGCATCGAAGCGGGCAGAGCCGCGCGTGCCCTTCGGACAGTTGATCGAACGCGGCATGCTGCGCCCCGGCGAAGTGCTGACCTCGGTCAACGGCAAGGCCGCCGCCAAGGTGCGCGCCGACGGCACGCTGGTGGCCGATGGCGTTAACGGGTCGATCCACCAGGTCGGCGCGGCGCTGGAAGGCGCGCCCAGTTGCAACGGCTGGACCTACTGGTGCTTCAAGCGCGACGGCAAGACCGTGCCGATCGACCTTCTGCGCCAGCAGATACGCGCCGAAACATCGGCCTGAACCGCCACAACGCTGCCATCGGTTCCCGTTGCCTGACATCGCGGGCGCCGCACCTGCCCCGCCTCCTCGGCGGGGCATTTTTCTTGCGCTTTCAGTTGAACGGGCGAGGCGCCAGGCCCTCGCGCTCCCGGGATATTTCCGAAGAGTGGAAAGGGCCGGGGCAAGTGCCTGCGGGCTGGGGGCTGTTTCGCGCAGGCATGTGCGATCAGCGCGGCGGCGGGGTCAGCATCCTGTTGTAGGGGCGCCAGTCGGTAATCTCGGGGTAATACATCTCGCGCCAGCGATGCACGCGGGGGTTCATCACCTGCCGCCACTTGCGCGGCCACAGCGCCACCAGCGTCATCAGCGGGTAGCCGTGCGGCAATTGCGGCGCCTGCGCGTCGGTGTAGGTCTGCAACAGGGGGTAACGCCGGCTGGGCTTGTAATGGTGGTCGGAATGGCGTTGCAGGTTGATCAGCAGCCAGTTGGTCGCCTTGTGGGCGGCGTTCCAGCTATGATGCGGCTGAACGTGTTCGTACTTGCCATCGCCCAGGTGCTTGCGCGTCAGGGCGTAATGTTCGACGTAGTTGGTGAGTTCGAGCTGCCATACGGCGCTGAGCGCCTGCAACACGAACAGCCCCAGGCCAAGCCAGCCGCCCAGCCCCGCCGCCAGCGCCAGCGCCAGCGCTTGCAACGCCCAGTAACGCCAGAACGGGTTGCGCCGGTCGGTCCAGGGCAGATCCTTTTTCGCCAGCCTTTCCCTCTCCGCCCGGAATGCAGATTCGAGCCCCTCGCGAAGGACACGGGCAAAGAAGCGGTGGAAATTCTCGTTGTAGCGCGCCGTTACCGTGTCGCGCGGCGTGCCGACGTGGGGGTGGTGGACCAGCAGGTGCTCGGTGCGGAAATGCGAATACAGCACCATCGCCAGCAGGATATCACCCAGCCAGCGTTCCAGCTTGTTGCGCTGATGCAAAAGCTCGTGCGCATAGACGATGCCCACGGTGCCGCTGATTACGCCGATGCTGGCGAACAGTACGACCAGTTCCAGCGCGTTCAGGTGGCCTGTGGCGGTGACGTACCAGATGATGCCGTACAGCGTGATGAACTGCACCGGCACCCAGGCCATGACGCCCAGCCGGTACCACAGCAGGGCGTCGTCGTCGGTCTCGGTGTCGGGGTTTTCCAGGTTCAGGCCCAGCACCTGGTCGAGCCCGGTGAACACCCACCAGGCCGTCAGCGGCAACAGAATCACCGTCCAGCCGCCGTAAACCGCGCCGATCCATGCCATCGGGATCAGCAGGTAGCTGGTCCAGAACGGCAGGGCACGGTGCAGGCGGGCGATGTCGGCGGGGGCATTCATGGCTGGTTGTCTCCGGGTCGCGACGGCGGCGCGTTCGGCTCTGCCAAGCTGCTTCGCGCCAGATCAAACACCTTGCGCATCACCGTCGGCAGGTCGGCGGGGCGAAACGCCTCTGGCGGAATAAAGACACCCGCGCCGGGGTCCGCGTCAAGCGGCAGTTGGGCGACATATATCCGCAGCCGCAGGTGGAAATGGGTAAAGGTATGGCGCGCCTCGCCCGCCACCGGCTGCCACTCCGCCGCCAGCGGCGGTGCCTCGGGCGGTGGCGCCTCGGTCCAGCCCGATCCGGGCCAGCCCAGCATTCCGCCCAGCAAGCCGTGGTCGGGGCGACGCTCCAACAGCCACGCCCCGTCGCGGCGGCGCCCGACATAGGCATGACCAAGGCGCAGGGGCTTGGGTTTCTTCGGCGTTTTCCGGGGTAACTCGGCCGCTGTTCCCGCCGCTCGCGCGGCGCACGCCCTTCGCCATGGGCAAATGCCGCAGGCGGGGTTTCTGGGGGTACAGACCGTTGCGCCCAGGTCCATCACCGCCTGCGCGTAATCGCCGGGGCGGTCATCCGGGGTCAGCGTGGCGGCCATGTCGCCGAGTGCGCGCTTGGCGCCGGGCAGAGGCGCGCGGTGGTCGTGCAGGCGCGCCATCACCCGTTCGACATTGCCATCGACCACCGCCTCGGGCCGGTCGAAGGCGATGGCGGCGATGGCGGCGGCGGTATAGGGGCCGATCCCCGGCAGCGCGAGCAACCCCGCGCGGGTGTCGGGGAACCGCCCGCCATGGTCAGCCACCACGGCGCGCGCGCATTTCAGAAGGTTGCGCGCCCGCGCGTAGTACCCCAGCCCCGCCCATTCGGCCATGACGTCGGCGTCTTTGGCCGCGGCCAGCGCCGTCACATCCGGCCAGCGCGCCATGAAACGGTGGTAATACCCCGCCACCGCGGCCACGGTGGTTTGCTGCAACATGACCTCGGACAGCCAGACGGCGTAAGGGTCGGGGCGGGCGCCGCCTGTGCGTGCCGCCGGGCCGACCCGCCAGGGCAGGTCGCGCGCATGGGCGTCGTACCACGCCAGCAGGTCGCCTGCGCGCGGGGCGTGGGCGGCTGCATCACGCAAATTTTATGCCTCCTGCACGATGATATTGAATGGCACCCGTTTCCATGCCCACTAGAATAGGGCAAAAGGACAGGATGCAAGCCATGACCGCCCCGCGAAAGACGCACGGCTTCAAACGCACATCGGCCCTGTTGCAGGGTCAGATCCGCCGGGTCGGCGAATCGCGCGGGTTCGCGGTGACGCGGCTGTTGACCCATTGGCCCGAGATCGCCGGGCCCGAGATCGCCGCCATCGCGCGCCCGGTCGAGGTGAAATACGGCCGTGAGGGGTTCGGCGCGACGCTGACCGTGCTGACCACCGGCGCGCAAGCGCCGATGCTGGAGATGCAGAAGGAAAAGTTGCGCGAGCGCGTCAATGCCGTCTACGGCTACAATGCCATCTCGCGCGTGCGTATCACCCAGACCGCCCCGAGCGGGTTCCACGAGGGGCGCGCCAGCTTCGATCATGCGCCGCGCCGGGCGGGCCATGCCACGCCGCCCCACGACCCGCAGACCGCTGCCCGTGCCGCGACACTGGCCGGCGATGTCGGCGACGACAACCTGCGCCAGGCGCTTGAAACCCTGGCGCGGAACGTCCTATCCAGAGACAACTGATGAGAAAGGGTTTCACATGAACCGCAGAACCGCACTGATCGCACTATGCGCCGGCGTCCTGACGATGGGCGGCTGGTGGGCGCTCCAGCAACGCAATGCCGTGCAACTGCCCCCCATCGGCGCCGCCAGCGCACAGGATGCGGCGGCCGAGGTGGATACCTCCAGCATCGAGGAAATGACCCTGGGCGATGCCGACGCGCCCGTCACCTTGGTGGAATACGCGTCGTTCACCTGTCCGCACTGCGCCAATTTCCACGACAGCCAGTTCAAGAAGCTCAAGACCGATTACATCGACACGGGCAAGGTGCACTTCATCTACCGCGACGTCTATTTCGACCGGCTCGGGCTTTGGGCGGCGCTTGTCGCGCGCTGCGACCCCGAGCGGTTCTTCGGCGTCTCGGATCTGCTTTACAGTCAGCAGCGCGACTGGATCGGCGAGGGTGACCCGAATGCCGTGGTCGAGAACCTGCGCCGCATCGGGCGTGTCGCAGGGCTGGACGAGGAGGGGCTGAACACCTGCCTGGCTGACAACGACAAGGCGCGCACGCTGGTGGCGTGGTACCAGCAGAACGCCGAGGCCGACGAGATCAATTCGACCCCCAGCCTGATGATCGACGGGCAGAAATACTCCAACATGCCCTATGACGAGTTGAGCGCCCTCATTGACAAGAAGCTGGCCGCTGAATGACAGATGCTCCGCTTGCCGGCCTGAAGGTCGTCGAACTGGCGCGCATCCTGGCCGGCCCGTGGGCCGGTCAAACGCTGGCCGATCTGGGCGCCGAGGTGATCAAGGTCGAAAGCTCCGCCGGCGACGACACGCGCCAGTGGGGACCGCCCTTCATCGAACGCGACGGCGACCGCACCGCCGCCTATTTCCATTCCTGCAACCGCGGCAAGGCCAGTGTCACGGCCGATTTCCGCACCCCCGAGGGGCAGGCGCAGGTGCGCGACCTGGTCGCCGACGCCGATATCCTGATCGAGAATTTCAAGGTCGGCGGGCTGGCGAAATTCGGGCTCGACTATGACAGCCTGAGTGCGCTCAACCCGGGGCTGATCTATTGCTCGATCACCGGGTTCGGGCAGGACGGGCCCTATGCCCATCGGGCAGGATATGACTATATCATCCAGGGCATGTCGGGGTTCATGTCGATCACCGGCGACCCCGACGGCCAGCCGCAGCGCGCCGGCGTGGCGATCACCGATCTGTTCACCGGGCTCTATTCGGTGGCCGGTATCCTCGCGGCGTTGCATCAGCGCGCGCGTACCGGGCGCGGGCAACATATCGACATGGCGCTCATGGATTGCGCCGTGGCGGCGATGGCAAACCAGTCGCTGAATTACCTCGCCACCGGCACGCCGCCGGGGAGAACCGGCAATTACCACCCCAACCTGACGCCCTACCAGGTGTTCGACTGCGCCGATGGCTACATCATAATCGCCACCGGCAACGACGCGCAATATCGGCGGCTATGCGGGCTTCTGGGGCTCGATCCGATGGCCGAGGACGCGAAGTTCGCCACCAATGCCGACCGGGTTGCCAACCGCCCCGAGATGATCGCCGGGCTGATGGCCGAAACCCGCAAATGGACGAAAGCCGACCTATTGCAGGGCTGCGAAGCCCATGGCATCCCCGCCGGTCCGATCAACGACATGGCCGAGGTCTTTGCCGACCCGCAGGTGCAGGCCCGCGGCATGCGGATCGACCTTGACGGCGTGCCGGGTGTGCGCGCGCCGTTCCGGTTCTCGGGCGCGGGGCTGGCGCTGCCCCGCCCGGCACCGAAGCTGGGCGAGGACAACGACGCCTGAACGATTCCGACCCGACCGGTGCGCGGTTTGCCGCCGATCAAGGCAAGGTTTCACCTTGGGTCGGGGCGGGTGCCGCTGTATAAGAGGGCCGATCCTGGAATTGAACAAGGGGCTTCCGGCATGAGCATCGAAAGAAAATCCATTCTGCTGCTGGCGGGCGCATCGCTGCTGACCGCCACCGCCTGCACCGACCCGGCCGATCCGTATTCCGGCCAACCCGGGGACAAGACCCAGCAGGGCGCTTTCCTGGGCGGGTTGCTGGGCGCGGCCACCGGCGCACTGGCCAGCGACAACAAGACTAAGGGCGCCATCGTCGGCGGGGCCATCGGCGCGGGTGTCGGTGCCGGCATCGGCTACAACCTCGACAAGCAGGAGGCCGAGTTGCGCGACGACCTGGGTCGCGAGGCCACGGTGCGCAACACCGGTGATCGGCTGATCGTGACGATGCCGCAGGACATCCTGTTCGCCACCGACAGCGCCACGCTGCGCCCCGACCTGCGCGCCGATTTGCGTACCGTCGCGCGCAGCCTGAACGACTATCCGCAGTCGCGCGTGCAGGTATTGGGCCATACCGACAACACCGGCAGCGCGGAATACAACCTCGACCTGTCGCAGCGCCGCGCCGGGGCCGTCGCGGGGCAGTTGATTTCTTACGGGGTGGACGGAGGGCGCATCCGCACCATCGGGTTGGGTGAGGATCAGCCGATCGCCACCAACCTGACGGCGCAAGGCCGCGCGCAGAACCGGCGCGTCGAGATCGTGATCCTGCCGCAGTCACAGTGACGCGTTGTGATCCGGTGGTGCGCCCGCGACGCGGGCGCACATCGTTCGCTTACCTTTTGCCTTCGGCAAACAGGCAAGCAGAGCGCGCGTTCGCGCGCCGCGCCCATCACCGGCCGTGCAGCGCCACCAGGCCCGCCTGCGCGGCGGCGCAGTCGGTCAGGCATTCAAGGGGCGCCCCCTGCTCCGCCAGTGCCGTCGCGTAACCCGCCGCCAGCGCGCCGCCACCGATCTGCACGATAGGCTGGCCCAGCCAGTAGGGCCGCGCGGCGGCGATCTCGGCGCCGATCAGGTGGCCCAGTGCGGCTTCGGTATCGTTTGACAGATCGGCCTGAGCCAGATGCGCGGCCAGGCGTTCGGGACGTGTCATCGTATCGCCGAGCGCCACGGTGCTGGGGCTGGCCGCGTCGGCGCCCAGCAGTTGCGCCAAGCGCGGGGTAAGGAAGCTTGCGAAGCTGACCACCTCGCCCGCGCTGACGTGCACCCAGTGGGTGACATCGGTCCCGGGCAACAGACACACCCCGTCCCATTGCGGCCGGGTAGCCAGCACCCCGGCCAGCCGCAGGCACGCGGTGGCGGGCAACAGCCCCGGCGGCGCGGCTTGCGTGAGCGGTGACAGCGCGCCGGTGTCAGGCAGCACCTGTGCGGGCACTGCGCGCGCGGGCGGCGCGGCGCGGTCACTGACCACCAATGCGGGCGTGTCCGGCGTTTTCGCCCTGATCGCGGCCGCATCGTCGCCATGCACCTCGGTGCAGGGCGTGCCGCCGGCGTCAAAGCCCCAGCCGCGTGCGCCTTTCGCGGCCTCCTCTATCCCGATCCATGCGATATCCGTCATTGGTCGCCGCGTTTAGGCCACCGGGGCGGGGCGGTCAATCACGCCACCCGTCCCCCGTGGCGCGGGCTGAGCGCGCGGATCGCATCGTATTGCGACAGGAACACCGTCCCGGTCAGATCATCGAGGAAATGGCAGCGCTTGAGCCTGTCCATCACCGGGCCCTTGACCTCGGACAGGTGCAGGGTGATGCCCATGTCGTGCAGGCGTCGGTTGATCTCTTCCAGGCTTTCCAGCGCCGACATGTCGATCTCGTTCACCGCCGAGCACATCAGGACGACATTGCGGACCGATTCGTCGCCTGCGACGCGGTCATAGATGTAATCCTCAAGGAAGCGCGCATTGGCGAAATAAAGGCTCTCGTCGATCCGCAAGGTCACCAGCGACGGGTCGGTTTCGACCTCGTGGCGCAGGATGTTGCGGAAATGCTGGGTGCCGGGGACGAGCCCGACCTCGGCGACGTGGGGGCGCGACGTCTTGTAGAGGAACAAGCCGACCGAGAGGATGACGCCGGCCGACACGCCCGCCTCGACGCCGAACCCCAGGGTCAGCACGATGGTTGCGGCGACGGCGGCGAAATCGACGTGCGAGTAACCCCAGGTGCGCCGCAGAATCGAAAAATCGACCAGGCTGAGCACCGCGACGATGATCGTCGCCGCCAGCGTCGCCTTGGGCAGGAAATAGAGCAGCGGCGTCAGCAGCAGCGCCGCCAGCAGGATGCCGATGGCGGTGAACGCCCCGGCGGCCGGCGTTTCCGCCCCGGCGTCGAAATTGACGACCGAGCGGGCGAACCCGCCGGTAACCGGGTAGCCGCCGGTAACGCTGGCCGCGATGTTGGCGGTGCCGAGGCCCACAAGCTCCTGGTCGGGAACGATGCGCTGGCGTTTCTTGGCCGCAAGCGTTTGCGCGACCGACACCGATTCGACGAACCCGATGATCGAAATCAGCAGCGCCGAGACGAACAGCGACGACCACAGATCGGCATCAAAAGCGGGTAGCGTCAGAGGCGGCAATCCCATCGGCACCTCGCCGACGATGGCGACGCCATGGCGATGAAGGCCAAGCGCCCAGACCAGCAGCGTGGTGACCGCCACCGCGGCCACCGGGCCGGCCTTGGTCAGGACATCGGCGCTGCGGGCGCCGAGCCCTGCCCGCAGCAGCAGCGGTTTGAGCCCCTTGCGCACCCAGAACAGGAACCCTGTCGCGGCGACCCCGATCATGGCCGTGATCGGGGTCATCTGGCCGATGTTCTCGAACAGAGACCCCAGCAGCATCGGCAGGGTGTGGCCGTGTGCCTCGACCCCGAGGATGTGCTTGAGCTGGCTGGTGGCGATCAGAATCCCCGAGGCGGTGATGAACCCGGCGATCACCGGATGGCTGAGGAAATTGGCGACGAAGCCAAGCCGCAAGAGCCCCAGAACCGTCAGGATCAGTCCCGAGATCAGCGCCAGCGTACCTGCTGCCACGGCGATTTGCGCCGGTTCGGTCAGGCCGAGGTTGGCGACCGCCGCCGCCGTCATCAGCGACACCACCGCCACCGGCCCCACCGCCAGAGCGCGGCTGGTGCCGAACATCGCATAGGCCACCAGCGGCAGGATCGAGGCATAGAGCCCCATTTCCGCCGGCAGCCCCGCAAGCAGAGCATAGGCCAGCGATTGCGGGATCAGCATGATCGTCACGATCACCGCGGCCAGGGTGTCCGACGCCAGGGTGTCGCGATCATAGTCTCGTGCCCATTGCAGGATCGGGAGGTACCGCGCCAGGCGCGCGCGGGTCGTCGGGGGCGGTGTCATGTCCGTGTCCTCGGCAGGTGGCAATGGCGGCGGGATGATGGCGGCGGTTCGGGATGGTGCCGTTTCGCGGTTAGCCGGCCTTGACCCTTTCGGGCTTGGCCAGCCATTCACGACCGCGCAGCATCGCTTTCCAGTAGACGGGCGGCAGGATCTGTTCCTTGAGCAGCCATGCCGCGCGCGTCGGTTTGGTGCCGTCGATCACCCATTTGGGAAAGCTGGGCAGCAGTGCGCCGCCGTAGCCGAACTCGGCCAGCACGATCTTGCCACGCTCCACCGTCAGCGGGCAAGAGCCGTAGCCGTTGTAGATCGCGGTGGGGGATCTGCCGTCGATGTCGTCGGCGACGTTCTGGGCTACCACCGGAGCCTGGACACGGGCCGCCGCGGCGGTCTTGGCGTTGGGGGCGTTCATGACGTCGCCGAGGCTCCAGATGTTATCGTAGCGCGCGTGGCGCAACGTGGACTGGTCCACGTCCACCCACCCGGCAGCAGCGTCGGCCAGCGGCGAGACGCGGATGAAATCGGGCGCCGTCTGCGGCGGGCAGACATGCATCATGTCGAACTCGACGGTGACGGTTTCAGGCGCGCTCTCGGGCTTTTTGACCTCGAACGTCGCGGTTTTCGCCGGGCCGTCGACCGCGACGAGGTTGTGGAAGAAATCCAGCGAAACGCCGTATTTCTCGACGTATTTCTCCAATGCGGGAACGTAGTCCTTGATCCCGAACAGCACGCCGCCGGCGTTCATGAAGTGAATGTCGATATCGCCCAGCACGCCCTCGCGGTGCCAATGGTCGCCCGACAGGTACATCGCCTTTTGCGGGGCGCCGGCGCACTTGATCGGCATCGGCGGCTGGGTGAACAGCGCCCGGCCCCTTTTCAGGCCCTTGACCAGTTCCCAGGTATAGGGGGCGAGGTCATAGCGGTAGTTCGAGGTCACGCCGTTGCGGCCCAATGTCTCGACCAATCCCTCGACCGCGTGCCAGTCGAGCTTGAGCCCCGGACAGACGATCAGGCGGTCGTATTTCACCACCCGGCAACCGTCGAGCACCACCGCGTTGTTGTCGGGCTCGAACGCCGCGACGGCGGACTTGATCCAGTGCACGTCCTTCGGGATCAGGCTGCCCATCGTGCGGGCTGTGGTCTGTGCCTCGAAGATACCGCCGCCGACCATCGTCCAACCCGGCTGGTAGTAGTGCACATCGGCCGGGTCGAGAATGGCGATGTCGAGGTCAGGTTTGCGCGCCCGCAAGCTGGAGGCGACGGCGATGCCCGCAGCACCACCGCCGACAATTACCACGTCGAAGGTGGCATCGCCGGTATCAGTGGGTGTTTTACCGCCATTGGCGATGCGGCGGGCAACACCGGCCATGTCGTAGCCCGCGGCTTGGGTCGCGGCCAGGATTTCGGGCACCGGGCGGCCCTCCGCCGCGGCCGCGAGCGACCAAAGCGTGGCCGAGCGTGTGCCGCTGCGGCAATAGGCCAGGGCCGGACCGGGCAGGTCGCGTAGCGCGGCACCGAATGCGTCAGCATCTTCGTTTGATACCTTACCCGTCTGTACCGGAAGGTAGCGCGCCTCAAGTCCCGCGTCGCGGGCTGCGGCAGCGATTTCCTCGAAGGTGGGCTGGTCGGCGCCCTCGCCATCGGGCCGGTTGCAGATGATTGCGCGATAGCCCTGGCTGGCCAGGTCTGCGACATCGCTGGCGGAAATCTGCGGGGCGACGGCAAGCGCGTCGGAAATTTTCTTGGGGTCCATGCGCATCCTTTCAGGGTCACGGTGATGTTGGGTCGGGCATGCGCGATCATGGCGTTCGCGGGACAGGATGGAATGCCCGTGAACGTATTAGCTAGTTTGAATATGAAAATCAACCCGCGACCTTGCAGGCAACGAACAAGGTCGCTGCCGGTATCTGCGCCGCCGGCGGTGCCCCCAGCACCTTCAGAGGATTATTACGGGCGAGGAGAAATCCGCGCCGGGGCGAATCAGGCCCAGCGGCCCAAGGCACACAGGAGTGCGGTGAAATCATCCGCATCCGCCGTCGCGCCGAGGCGCACGAGCCTGATACCGGGAACTGCCGTGGCCGTCGGCGCGCCCGTTGCCGGGCAGCACATGCGGCGAAGCGGGTCGCCCGCCACAGGGTCCGAGGGCACGCCATGCGCCGTGACAACCGGCGGTGCAGCGAACGCGGCAGGAAAGGCCCAGTCGGGCGCCGCTGCGGTGCGGTAAGGATCGGCCCAGCTACCCGATCCGACGGCGGTGATGGCGCCCAGGTCGACCGCGTGGGTGCAGATCTGCGTCCCGTCGGCGAAGCGCACGTAGTCGCCATTCGCGTTGCTGGCGCGCTCGATCACCGCGCCGGTAGGCTTGCCGCCCGCCTGCGCGACCGTGCCGAGCAGGTTGCCGGGGCCGTAGCCCCAGTCGGTGCGCATCAGCCGGCCCGGCGTGGTGTCATCGGCACTTTGCTGCACGGAGGCGCCGCCAACCGCACCCGAGGTCGCATCGAAATGCATCGCCTCTTGCCAGGTGACGCCGTCCGGGCTGATCTTGATGGTGAAATCGTCGCTGCCGGAAAGGCCCATTTCAGCACGCCCCGACCATCCCGACTGGAACAGCAGGCTGGCGGTGTCGCCGGCGCTCGCCTTGTTGACCTTCACCAGGTGGCCTGCGCCATCATGGCTGAACAGGCTGGCCTGCGCCGCGACCGCCAGGCGGTTGACCGCGTCGCTGGTGGTGGCGATACCCACCCCCGGCAGGTTGTCGAGGTTGCGCGGCGGGTCGACCCATTGCGCGCCGTCGAAGATAAGGGCGGCCGTTTCGGCCATGACATAGGCGCACCAGCCCGGGCTCGGTGCCAGGAACAGCCACCCACCATTGACAAGAACCGCGACCTTGTCGTCCTGGCCGTCCCAGGCTGCGGTCGCCCCGGCGGCAACGATGTGGCGCGCGCCCTCGGCCGGCGTGTCGGGGGGAACCGTGCGCGTGCGGTCCTCGACGGCGAGCTGCGTCAGCGCATCCAGCCGCGCGATCGCCTCGTTGTGGGTGACGTGTTTCTGCGCCTGCGCCGGCAGGATGTAGGGCAGCTCCAGAAGGGGCGTGGCATCGGGCATCTCGGGATCTCCGCAATGGTGTCGGCTGCCGCAGAGCCTTGGCAGAAGCGGTTAATTCCTTCCGACACCACCGCGCGGTGGCCCGCCGACCCGCTCCGGTCGCGCGGAACGGTTGTCTTGCGGTGGGGGGGAGCGCGCCGAAGGCAGGGCCGCTGTGGGTTGCCCTTGGGCATCGTTCGGTGATGCCCGTCGCGCGATTTTCCGTGATCGCGGCTTTTCATCCCGGCCGCATGGGATAGCTTGCCTTCTTGAAGGATAGGCGATGCTGCTCGAAATCAACAACCTCACCAAGTCGTTTGCCGGGCCGGAAGGCCGGATTCCCGTTCTGCGGGGGGTCGATCTGTCGCTCGGGGCCGGTGACACAATGGCGCTGACCGGCGAGTCCGGTTCGGGCAAGAGCACGCTTCTGCATCTGGTCGGCGGGCTCGACCGGGCCGATGGTGGCAGCATCAGGTTGGATGGCCAGGAGGTTACCGCACTGGACGACCGGGCACGCGCCGCGTTGCGGCGTGGCACCGTGGGCATCGTGTTCCAGCAGTTCAACCTGATCCCGTCGCTCAGTGTCGCGGCCAATATCGCCTTCCAGGCGCGCCTGTCGGGGCGTCACGATCCGGCGCAGGCGGCCCGGTTGACCGCGGCGCTTGGCCTGACGGCGCAGCTAAAGAAGTACCCCGAACAGCTTTCGGGTGGCCAACAACAGCGGGTCGCGATCGCCCGTACACTCGCCGCGCGGCCGCAGTTGGTGCTGGCGGACGAACCCACCGGCAACCTTGACGAGGCGACGGCGGCGGCGGTTTTGGACCAGATGCTTGAATTGGTGACCGAGACCGGCGCCGCGCTGATGATGGTGACTCATTCGCCGGGGCTGGCAGGGCGCATGCAGCGGCGGTCGCACCTGAGCCAGGGGCGGTTGGCATGACCGGGGCCGGCCTGTCCGCCCTGTGGTCGTACTGGCGGCGAAACCCTTTGCAGCTTTTCACGCTGGTGGCAGGTCTGGCGCTGGCCACGGCGCTGTGGTCGGGGGTGCAGGCGGTCAATTCCGAGGCACGCGCCAGCTATGACGCCGCGGCGGCGCTGCTCGGCGAGGGGCGGTTCGACCAAGTGCTGCCACGCGCGGGCGATACCATCGAGCAGCAGACCTACGTGGCGCTGCGCCGCGCCGGGTGGCAGGCCGGGCCGGTACTGGAAGGGACGTTGATGGCCGGGGGCAGATCGGTGCGCATCGTGGGGATCGACCCGCTGACCGCGCCCGGCGGTGTGGGGCCGATCACGCGGGGCGGCGACGCGCCGCTGCAATCCTTTCTGAACGAGGGCGTTGTGTACGCGCATCCCGAGGTTGCGGATGCGCTGGCCGGCGCCCTGCCGCAGCGCGTGGTGCCCGATCCGGGCCTTGCTCCCGGTACGGCGATCACCGATATCGGCATGGCGCAACGGGTACTGGGCCGACCCGGTGCGCTGAGCCGGCTGATCCTGTCCGATATCCAGCCCCTGAACCGCCCACCGCTGGCCGAGATCGCGCCGGGTCTTGTCGTGCAGCCCGCACAGCGGGGCGCGGATATCGCCCGGTTGACCGACAGTTTTCACCTCAACCTCACGGCTTTCGGGCTTCTCAGTTTTGCGGTGGGCATCTTCATCGTGCACGGCGCCATCGGCCTGGCCTTCGAGCAGCGCCGCGCCATGGTGCGCACGCTGCGCACGCTGGGCATGCCACTGCGGCGACTGATGGTGCTTATGGCGATCGAGCTTGCGGTGATCGCCCTGATCGCCGGGGGCCTCGGCGTGGTGCTGGGTTATGCACTGGCAGCGAGCCTGTTGCCCGACGTGGCGGCCACGCTGGAGGGGCTCTACGGCGCGCAGGTCTCGGGCGTGTTGCATCTTCAGCCCGCCTGGTGGCTTTCCAGCCTGGCGATAGCGCTGTTGGGCACGTTCCTGGCGGCAGCCGGCGCGCTATGGCGCATCGCGCACATGCCGGTGCTGGCCAGCGGCGGTGCGCGTGCCTGGGCGATGGAGGCCGGCCGGCGCCGTGGGATGCAGGCGTTGGCAGCACTCGCGCTGCTGCTTGGTGCCGTGGCGTTCGTGACGCTGGGGCACGGCCTTGTCGCGGGGTTCGCCAGCCTCGCCTGCATGTTGCTTGGCGCCGCGCTTGCGTTGCCGTTGGTGCTCGACGCTGCGCTGGCCACCGGGCAGCGATTTGCAAAGAGCGCGCGTTGGGAATGGTTCTGGGCCGACACGCGGCAGCAATTGCCGGGGCTCAGCCTTGCATTGATGGCGTTGCTGCTGGCGATGGCGGCGAATGTCGGTGTCTCGACAATGGTGTCGAGTTTCCGGCTGACCTTCGCAGGCTTTCTTGATCAGCGCCTGGTCGCGGAGCTTTACGTGACCGCCGACACCACCGATCAGGCCGCGGCGCTCGAAACTTTTGCGGCGCGGCGTGCAGATGCGGTGCTGCCGATGCTGTCGGCCGAGATGCGGCTGGCGGGGCGCGGGGCGGAAATCCGCGGCGTGCGCGTCGGGCCAAGCTATTCGGATCACTGGACCTTTATCGCGCGCGAGGGCGCGGTGTGGGGTCGCGTGGCGCGGGGCGAGGCGGTGATCGTGAACGAACAACTCGCCCGCCGGGCCAATCTGTGGCCCGGCGACACCCTGGCAATCGTACCCGGGCAGGAGTTGCCGATCGCCGGCGTGGTCGGCGATTACGGCAACCCGATCGGGCAGGCGGTGATCGGCGAGGCGCTGTTTCGAAACCTCTTCCCGCAGGAAACGGCCACGCGGTTCGGCCTGCGCAGGGATGATGCGAACGCGCTGCGGCTGGCGCTGGTCGATGATTTCGGTCTCGATCCGGGGCAGATCCGCGACCAGGCGTCGGTCAAGTCGTTCTCGATGGATGTGTTCGAGCGCACATTCACGGTGACAGGTGCGCTGAACGTACTGACGCTCGCCGTGGCCGGGTTCGCCATCTTGATGAGTCTTCTGACGCTGGCCGCCATGCGCGTGCCGCAGCTTGCGCCCGTCTGGGCGCTGGGGCTGACGCGGCGCGAGCTGGGCCGGCTCGAACTGCTGCGCGCGGTCATACTTGCCGCGCTGACGCTGGCGGTGGCGCTGCCGTTGGGCCTTGCGCTGGCCTGGGAACTGCTGGCCGTGGTCAATGTCGAGGCGTTCGGCTGGCGCCTCCCGATGTTCCTGTTTCCCGCCGATTACGCGAAACTGGGGCTGTTCGCCCTGATCGCGGCACTTCTTGCTGCACTATTGCCCGCGCGGCGGATGGCCCGGATGCCGCCTTCGGAACTGCTCAAGGTGTTTGCGAATGAAGGTTGAAAAGTATCTGATCTGGCTCCTCATGGTGCTACCCCTCCCGGTGCTTGCGCAGGGCTTTGCCGGCATGGGCACCAAGGCCGAGGGTTTTGCCATGCCCCGCCCGGACCCCACGTTCAATTTCCCGGCCGATCACGGCCCACATCCCGATTACCGGATCGAGTGGTGGTACCTGACCGCCAACCTGGAAGGCCCCGACGGCACGCCCTACGGGCTGCAATGGACGCTTTTCCGCTCTGCCCTCGCTCCGGGCGAGGCGTCGGGGTGGGACAGCCCGCAGATCTGGTTCGGTCACGCCGCCGTCACCACGTCCGGGATGCATTACAGCGCCGAACGTTTCGCCCGAGGCGGGATCGGCCAGGCGGGAGTGACGCCCGCGCCGTTCGATGCCTGGATCGACGATTGGCGCATGGCCGGCGACGCCTTCGAGGATCTGACCCTGACGGCCACCGGCGCCGCGTTCGCCTATGACATGAAGCTGCAAGCGCAGGGTCCGCTGGTACTTCATGGTCAGGATGGCTATTCGGTCAAATCGGCACACGGACAGGCCAGCTACTACTATTCGCAGCCGTTTTTCACCATCTCGGGCACGCTGACCCTGCCTGACGGCCCGGTCGAGGTCACCGGATCGGCGTGGCTGGATCGGGAATGGTCCTCGCAGCCGCTTGCCGGGGATCAAACCGGGTGGGACTGGTTCTCTCTGTCTTTCGATACCGGCGACAAGCTGATGGGCTTTCGACTGCGCCAGAGCGACGGTGAGGTGTTCACCTCGGGCACATGGATCGCGCCGGACGGGGCCACCACCGCGCTCGGGGACGACGCGCTGTCGGTCCGCCCGCTCGCGACGACGCAGGTCGCAAGCCGCGAGGTGCCGACGCGGTGGCGCGTGCTGGTGCGGGAACAGAATCTCGACGTAACCGCCCAGGCGATCAACCCGAATGCATGGATGGACACAACCGTTCCCTACTGGGAAGGTCCGGTTCGAATCGACGGCACCCATACGGGCCAGGGTTTCCTGGAAATGACAGGCTACGAGTGACTCGGCCACCGCCCCTGCAGGCCCCGGATCGAGGTTTCACCGGCAATGAGGGTATGAATGGTGCCCAGGAGAGAATTCTGGGCGGCGGAGATGCGATTTCCGCCGACCAGAAAAAGCTCCCACTTCTTCGACACTTGGAGCCTGAACGGGTCGGAAAACCGAGAAAGACCCGCGGCTCCGTTGTGTGGCAAATTGTGGAGCACTTATTCAATGAACATATCCAATTGCGTCGACGGCGTCGAGCGCCGCGGGAATGTCTACTACCTCCGCTGGCGGGTTTCTGCGGAGTTCCGCGACGTGGAATCCCGGATCGAGATCAACCAATCGCTGAAGACCCGCGATGAAGCAGAGGCGAGGGCTGCCGCCTTCCTGAAAAAGAATGCGCTTCGGAAGGTCTGGAAAACTCGCCTACTGAATGAAAACCAGGGTCCGTCCATCGAGGCCTTCGAAGCTGCGGTGGCGTTGCTCGACGAATTCCAGCTACCCTACATCCCTATCGAGGGTCTTCTAACGAAACCGCTTGAGGAATTGGTTTCCCGGATCGAGAAGCTCTCCAAGGTCCCCAATGATTCTCCAATCATCCCCGCCGCGCTCGGGGTCTGCGAAGGCCCCCATGTAAAGATCCGCGACATGCCAAAGATCATGGAAGAGCGGTGGGAACACAAGCTGCGCGGTAAACATCGTGATCAGAAGCGGCAGTGGCGCAATCGCTACAAACACGCTGCGCGGATCTTCGAACTGGTCGTGTCCAACAAGAATGTCCATGAGATCAGTGAAGAGGACGCGCGTCGTTACCACGCGCACTGGCAGGAGCGAGTTGATGCTGGCAGCATCTCAGACGGTCAAGCCATCAAACGGATGCGGTATCTACGACAGATGATAGCCGAGTACCACAAGCTGGCAGGAACACTCCCAAGTTAGACATTCAATCGTAAGCGCCAGCTGGGCCCCACGGGCTTTTCAGCTTGACGGCTGGAAGTTCCAAGGGAGGAGTTCGTCGATCCGGTTTTTCGGATGGCCGGCGGCGATGGCCTCGAGGGTGGCCTTGAGATAGGCGAAGGGCTCGACGC
>NZ_JAGXFK010000031.1 GCF_024637375.1 Sediminimonas sp.
CGACATGTGAAAAGACCGGTGCGAATTCTCCAGGGCCATGACCCGGGCCGAACCGGGCAGAATACCGCAAAGAATGAGTAGCAACGCGGTTACAGCGATCTGGATGCCCCTGCCGGCCTGCGGCAATGCGACATTGCCGAACGATATCGGCAGCGAAAGCCAAGGCATGACCCCGGCAATCGAAAAAGCGGTCAGTGCAAGCGCGGCCACGGCCGAAAGGCATATTGTCCAAATGCCCAGAACGTGGACGATCCGCTGAAACACGGAAAAGGCGGCGCGAATGTCCTTTGTCATTTTGGGTAACTCCTGGTCTTGTGGGGCCGAACTCGTGTGGCCACGTTCGGAGCGGGGAAGTGCGGCGGCCGGGCCTGCAACTGCTGCGTAATTGAAATCGGTCTGTCATCCCGCGCGGCAGGCTGGGCGTCGTCGCCTCGGCCGCCGTTGCCATGCGGCATGTCCTGGTGATCGGGCATGTCAGCCCTGCGGTCTTCGAACGGAATTACCGCCAGAGATCATTTTGTTGATGAGTGCCGCCACGGCCCGGTGTGTTTGCTCTTCGGCCTTCGAGCCGATGGCATTCTCATGGGCCGCCTCGGCATCCTGGAGAACCCCCACGATCTCTTGCTCCGGCAGGAGCTTGTGATCGTTCATGGCGAGTATAAGCGCCTCGCAGATCGAGAGGGCTGCCATTCCGGCATGGTCTGTCTGGTCGGGCATCGTGGAGTCTCCTTGCTGCGAAGTGGCGTTCAGGGCTGATCGAAACCCCATTGAGAATATCACCATCGCAGGAAACGCGGGACGATGGGCTGATCTACAGCAGTCAGCGCGTTGAAATCTTCGGGCGCTGCCAGCATCGGGGCTGCCAGCAACGGGAAGGGGGGCCAAAACGCGACGGCAAACAGCCGCTTGCCCGAACCGTCCCGGCGACGGTCCGGCCTGCGCTGCCCAAGGGCAGCGCAAGGTTCTCTACATCGGCCCGGTGCGGTGTCAGACATGCCTGCTCGGGCCGGGGACGGAGCCTCAGCTCAGCCCGAGAAGTCCGAGAATGAAGATGACGATGACGACGGCTCCGACGATCCAGATGATATTGTTCATGACGTGCTCCTGTTGATTGGTGGCCCGGGGGCGCTTTGCATTCTGCCGGCGGCATCCGGGGTCATTCCCGAGTACTTTCCGGCCGACACCCCCCGAAACGGATGTGACGCTACCGGGCGCCGGCGAACCGGCGCCCGGGCGTTTTGTCAATTGTCGAGGCTGCGCAGGATGTTCAGCAGCGCTTCGGCTCCCTCGACGATATCGTCGCTTGCGTCGCGCGTCTCCTGCATGATTGCCGTGACCGTCTGGCGATCGAGATAGCCGGTCGCGCCGTGACCGCGGCTGCGCTGGTAGTTCGCGATCGCCCGCCGGGTGCTGGCGTCGAAGCTGCCGTCTTGCTGGCCCGGCGCAAAGCCGAGGACGGACAGGCGTTGCTCGATCGAAAGACGGTCGGCCCGGCTCAGTTCGAGAGCCGCCTCGGTGTCGGCCGGGTCCGGTTGCGTCGGTTGGGCTTCGTCGGTGTCGGCCGGTCGCTTGGCGACCGCCTGCTGGTTCAGGAGCGCCACTTGCGCGCTGGTGAGATAACCCGTCTGGCGCAGGTCGTTGGCCCGCTGCCAGCGCCGGAGCGCCGAGCGTGTGCCCGGCCCGAAGATGCCCTCGACGCCGCGCGTGTCGTAGCCGAGCGTGGTCAGGTTCTGCTGTATCGTCTGGCGTTCCGCCTTGGTAAGGTCGAGCCGTTGCTCGACGGCCGCCCCCTGGTCGGGTGCCGCCGCATCCGGGTCTTCGCGGGTGTCCGCCTCGACCCGATCCCGGACGCGTCCCGTGGTCTCGGGCATGAGGACAAGCCTGGAATCGGTGTCTCCGGTCGCCCAGGTGGGCGACCTGAGATCGCGCGCCGCAGTGCTGACCCTGACCCCCGGTGCGAGGAACCTGTCGACGACCTGGCGGCCGAAGACGCTCTGGCCCGTGGAGCGGCGCGGGATGGCGCGGTCCGGCGCGGCGGCCGAGACCACGAGCACGCCATCGGGCGCCTCGATGTCCGCCAGCCCCGGCTCGGCGAACGCCTTCGCCGTGAATCCGCTGAGCTGGGCGCCGTCGATGAACACCACGGCCTCACCCGGCTCCTGCCCGGCCAGCCTGAGCACGAGGTCCAGCGGCACGCCGTCCATCATCACCTCGACCAGCGTGTCGTTGCCCTGGTCGACCGGGGCCAGGTAGTTGATACCGCCGCTCGTGAGCGTGTGGCCGGAGTAGAACACCACGACACGGTCAACCGCCTCGTCGCGGTCAAGCCGGGCGGCGAATTCGGCGATGCGCCCGCGCATCTCGGCGCGGTCGAGATCGGTGCCCAGAGTCACTTCGTAGCCGTGCTCCGCAAGCGCATCGGCAACGGCGCGGGTGTCCGCCCGGGCGCTTACCGCGTCCGGCGCATTTTGATAGTCCTGATTGCCGATCACCAGCGCGAGGTCGGCGGCCGCGGCCGCCCCTGGCGCCATGAAGGCAAAACTGGCGAGGGCCGCCAGTCCGAATGGTGCGAGCCGTTTCATTTCAATCTCCATACCATTGCAAACAGCCCGACCCTACCGCGCCATGTGGGGCCACGCCTTAACGCAGATCAGCCCGGTGCCGACAGAGCGCCGCAGAACGACGCGGTCTGCAGCCTCTCGAAAACAGGGTCTGGATCGGCTTGAGATATCCCCCGGAATTCGGACACCGAGCTGCTGCTGCTTTCGCACCTATGAGATCGCCCACTTCAAACGGCATCAGGGGGCGTGGGGCGAGATTGACAGATATCGGTTGCGGCCCTGTTCGAACTGGCCGTGTTCCATCAAAAAGGCGCACCCCTCCCGGATGTCGCGCGCCAGAAGGTCGGCGGCGCCGTCGCCGTCGCCGTCTTCCAGCCGTTTCACGATCTCGTCGTGGTAATCCAGCTCCAGGATTCCACGCAGGCCGCTATTGAACTGGCCGCTGAACTGGCGCAGGAAAGGGCCGACCTGGAGCCACAGCGTCTCGATCAGGAAGAGCAGAGAGGGCGAGCCGCAGGCCGAATAGATGCCGAACTTGAAGTCGTGGTTATACCGCAGGTAGGCGTCGATATCATGATCCTCGGCGGCGGCGGTCAGGGCGATGGCGGCCTGCCGCAGCTTCAGCAGCCCGGCCCTGTTCAGCCCCGTGACCGCCTGCCGCACCGCCGCCGGTTCGCAAATCAGGCGCGTGGTCATCAAATCCGAGAACCGCTCGCGCGTCATGGCAGGCAGGATCATGGACCCGTTGGCCAACTGATCGAGGGCGCGCAAGGCCTGCAACCGCAACAGCGCCGAACGCACCGGCATGTCACTGGTGCCCAGTTCGCGCGCCAGCTTGCGCGAGGTCAGCTTGCGCCCCGATTCGATCTGGCCCGACATCAGCGCGTGGCGCAGCTTTTCGTAGACGACCTGGTGCAGGGGCTGCGTCCCGATGGCGCCAAGGCCGATAGGGGCTTGCGGGTTCATCGGCACCTCCCCTGCCTGCGTATCCGTCTTGGTCAAGAGGCTTTCGTCTGCGGACCGGGCCAGCAGCGGCTGTCGCGGCCCCGCCACATTCCGCCCATCTGGTTGCCGTGAACATCGCCCATATTCCGTTCCTTGTGTCAGTCGGCGGTCGCGCCGCCATCTACCGGGATCAGCGTCCCGGTCATGTATCCCGCCGCGTCCGACACAAGGAATGCCGTGACGCGCGCGACGTCTTCCGGGCTGCCGATCCGACCCATCGGGATTTCCGCCCCAAGCTCGGCAACCCTTGCGGCCCGTTCCGCCCCGGTCAGCCCGGTGGCGAGCATCGGCGTGTCGGTATCGCCGGGGCAGACGGCGTTGATGCGAATGCCTTCGGCCGCGTGATCCAGCGCCATGCTGCGCGTCAGTTGTGCGACTGCCGCCTTGGACACCCCATAGGCAACGGCCTCGCGGGCCCCGACCAGCGCCCAGTCGGAGGCGATGTTCACGATCGTCCCGCCCGGCTGCGCCCTCAGGGCGGGCATCGCTGCCCGCGAGAGGCGGAAGACAGCGCCAAGGTTGACATCCATGATGCGATCCCAGTCGGCGTCGGTGGTATCCTCGGCCTTGCCATGAAACAGCAGGCCGGCATTGTTGATCAGCACGTCCAGCCGGCCGAATGTGCTCAGCGCGGCCTGCACGACGGCCTCCGGGGCCGTGCGGTCAGACAAATCGGCAGGCACGAAGCGGGCAGGGGTGCCATCGGCATTCAGGCTTTCGGCCAGGGCGTCGCCCTCGGCTTGCCGCCGTCCGACCAGGATCAGCGCGCGGCCCTGCGCGGCCAGCGCCCGTGCAATGGCCGTGCCAATGCCCGATGTGGCGCCGGTCACGATCGCGCAGGTCTTTGGGTCACGGTTCATCCGCCTCTCCTCGATGGTTGGTGATTGCACCTATATTTTGTGATCGCAAAAATCAACAACAGATCAATGCGGGGTATGTCATCGGGATATGTGGACGATAAAACACCATAAAGAAGAGATGAATTTGCCTTGCGCGCCGGTTCGGTGCCATGCAAGTCTGCGATCGCATAACGCAAGCGAGTGACATGAAACAGACAGAGACCACATCGCAGGTTGCCATTCTGGGCGTCGGTCTGATCGGCGCGGCCTGGGCGGCGCTGTTCCAGCATCACGGTGCCAACGTGCGCGTATGGGACCCGGCGCCCGAGGCGCGCGCCGGGGTGAAAGCGCGCATGGCCACCCCGTTGGCACAACTGGACGATGTGGCGCCCGACGCCGGCCCGCGCGGCACGCTGAGCGTGTGCGATACACTGGCCGAGGCGGTCACCGGCGCCGATCTGGTCCAGGAAAACGCGCCTGAGACCATTGCCGTCAAACACGCACTCTTTGCCGAAGTCGAGCCGCTGATGGGGGCCGGGGCGGTTCTGGCCTCGTCGACATCGGCGCTGACATGGTCCGATCTCGGCCCCGGGTTGCGCGATCCGTCACGGCTGATCACGGCGCACCCGTTCAACCCGCCGCATCTTGTTCCGCTGGTCGAAATATACGGCACCGATCCCGCGCGAATCGAACGCGCCGAGGCGATCTATCGTGCCGCCGGGCGGGTGCCGGTGCGGCTGAACAAGGATGTCACGGGACATATCGCCAATCGGCTCGCCTCGGCGCTCTGGCGCGAGGCGGTGTTCATGGTTCAGGACGGTATCGCGGATGTCGAGGCGATAGATGCAGCGCTGGTCAACGGGCCGGGCCTTCGGTGGTCGGTTCTCGGCGCGCACATGGCCTATCATCTGGGCGGCGGCGCGGGTGGCATGGCCGGGTATCTTTCCCACCTGGGGCCCAGCCAGGCGCGCCGCTGGGCCGCGCTCGGGACGCCGTCGCTTACGCAGGACGTGCAGCAGGCGCTGGTCGCCGGGGTCGAACGCGAAGCCGCCGGCCGCGGTATCGCCGAACTGGAATCCACCCGCGACAAGGCCTTGATCGCGGTCCTGCGTGCCCGCAAGGAGGCGCCCCATGTCTGAAACCGGGGCCGAGGCCAAATCCCCCCGCATCGCGCTGATCCATGCGCTTGAGGATTCCGTGGCGCCCATCCGCGATGCCTTTGCCCGGCTCTGGCCCCAGGCGCAAACGGCGGATATTCTTGACGCCTCGCTATCGGCCGACCTGGCCGCGGCGGGCGGGCTGGACCAGGCGATGATCAACCGCTTCGTGACGCTGGGCCGCTATGCCGCGCGCGGTACCGGGCATCATGACACGCGCGCGGTTCTCTTTACCTGCTCGGCTTTCGGCCCGGCCATCGACGCGGTCAGGGCAGACCTGCCGATCCCCGTGATGCGCCCCAACGAGGCCGCCTTTGCCGATGCGCTGGAGCTCGGCCAGCGCATCGCGCTGGTCGTGACCTTTCCGCCCTCACTGCCGGCGCTGACCCGCGAGATGGAGGAAATGGCCGCCGCGCGCGGCCGGTCCGTCGAGATCACGCCGATCCTCGCCAAGGGCGCGCTCGGGGCTTTGAAGGCGGGTGACGGCGCGGGGCACGACGACGCCGTGCGCCGCGCCTGCGCGGGCATGGGGGCGCAGGACGCTGTCGTATTGGGACAGTTCAGCCTTGCCCGGGCGGCACGCGTTCTGGAGCCGCATGTCGACTGCCCCGTCGTGACCACCCCCGACAGTGCCGTGCGCGCCCTGCGCCGTCTGATACATGCCGCCTGAACGGACCGCGCCGTGAGCGATCTGCCCAACCTTTCGCTTGCCCGGCAGACGAGGTCAGGGCTTGCGAAACAGGCGCGTCATTTCGAACAGGTGATCGAGCCGCTCGAACCGGTCGCGGGCCTCGGGCCAGCGTTCCTCCTGCGTGGCAACGATCAGCGCCTCGATCAGCGACAGCGTGGCGATGTTCGAATCCCACGCCGAGGGGATTTCGCCCCAGCAGTGAAACGTCGCCTCGGCCCAACCGGCGACCGGGCTCGCCCATTGATCGGTGATCAGGATCAGCCGCACCCCGCGCCCCGCCGCGATTTCGGCCAGCCGCAGCAGGTTTTCCTCGTAGCGGCGCATATCGAAGATCAACAGCGCGTCGCCGGCAACCATATCGAGCACGTAGTGCGGCCAGGTGGCGGGTGACGAGGTCAGATGCGTGACCCTCGGGCGGATCGCCTGGAAATGGGTGAAGGCATATTCGGCCAGCGATCGCGTGATCCGCCCGCCGACGATGTAAAGCCCCGCATCGCTGGCCAGCAGCCGCGCGGCGTCATCGAATCGCACGCTGTCGATATTGGCGAATGTCTGGGCAAGGTTCTGTGTCACCGCCCCGGCGAACCGGTTCAGCATATGCGAATCCGGCGCCTCGGCGGCCCAGACGGCACGCCGTTCGGTCGGGCCGGAAACCTTGGCCTGCAACTCCTGCAAAAGCGCCTGGTGAAACTGCGGATATCCCTTGAACCCCAGTTTCTGCACCATTCGCGCCACCACCGGCGTGGACACCCCCGCGCCCTTGGCCGCAGCGGTTATCGAGGTCAGCCCGGCATTGGGGTAATCCTCGACCAGCGCGTTGGCGAACTTGCGTTCCGACTGGGTCAGGTCCTGGTGGTGCCGTTGAATGAGTTGCCGCACCGTCGGCGCGGCTGCGGCTGCGGCTGCGGCTGCGGCGATAGCTGCGGCTGGGTCGGTAGGCTGATCGTCGGTCACGAGTTGGCCTCTTGCGGCGAATTTTTGAGCAAGTATGAGGGCGCGAAGGGGCGTGCCCGATCTCTTGCATCGCAGTTCTGGAAAGATATTGACGAAAAACTTTTGGCGTGGAAAGCTTTTTCCAACAACGGTGAGAAATATGGTCGAAAGCAGCGACGTGCCCTTTGAAATACTCAATGACGACGGCGCCGGGCCGGCCGTCATCGTCTGCGAACACGCCTCGAATCACATCCCCGCACGGTACCGTGGGCTGGGTCTTGAGCCTGCGGCACTTGAAAGCCACGCGGCCTGGGACCCGGGCGCCGAGGCGGTGGCACGGCGCCTGTCGCGGGTGTTGGACGCGCCCATGATCGCGGGGCGCGTCTCGCGGCTGGTCTACGACTGCAACCGCCCGCCCGATGCTGCAAGCGCCGTACCGCAGCAGACCGAGGACATAGAGGTGCCGGGTAATGCCGGGTTGGGGTCGGCGGATCGCGCCGCGCGGGTGCAGGCCGTCTACGAGCCATTCATCAACGCGCTTGAGGGCCTGTTGGACCGGCGAAGCAGGGTGAAAACACCGTTTGCACTTGTCACGGTGCACAGTTTCACGCCCACCTGGTTCGGCCAGCCCCGCGCCGTGGAAATCGGGCTTCTGCATGACGACGACAGCCGCCTTGCCGATGCGATGCTGGCGCGGGCAGAAGGAATCGCGACCCGCCGGACCGAACGCAACGCGCCCTATGGCCCCGCCGATGGTGTGACCCACACGCTGCAGCGGCACGGCTTGGCCAGGGGCTTGCCCAATGTCATGATCGAGATTCGCAACGACCTGATCACCACCGCCGCCGAACAGGACGCCATCGCGCAAGAGTTGCTTGCGCTTTTGGTCCCTGCACTGTTCGGAGTCGCCCGTTCGGAGGTGCACGATGGATAACGCGATGCAGGCTTATATCCGCGCTATCGACCGGATGAACCGGTTCATCGGGCGGATCACGATGTATCTGGTTTTCGTGCTGATGGGGGTGTTGCTGTGGTCATCTATCTCCAAGACCGTCTTTACCCCCGTGCAGTGGACGCTGGAGACCGCACAATTCGTCATGGTGGCCTATTTCGTGCTGGGCGGTCCCTATTCGATACAGTTGGGATCGAACGTGCGGATGGACCTTTTCTATGGCGACTGGTCACCGCGCACCAAGGCGTGGGCCGATGCCGTCACGATCTGCTTTCTGCTGTTTTACCTCGGCGTGCTGTTCATCGGCGCGGTCAGTTCCACCGCCTATTCGCTGGGCTATTTCGGAATGGAACCGTTCGCCTTCTTCGGTGATCTGTTCGTGACCCTGGTCACCCAGGGGCCCGCCGCCGCAGAGGACAAGATTGGGTTTCTCGAACGCAGCCCCACCGCCTGGCGCCCGCAGCTCTGGCCGATCAAGGTGCTGCTGTGCGTGGGTGTTTTCCTGATGATCCTGCAATGCGTCGCGGAGTTCTTCCGCGATCTGGAGCGACTGAGGAAGGGCGCGCCCGATGTCATATGATATGATCGCACTGATCATGTTCGCCGGCATGATGCTGATGCTGATGACCGGGCAGCGGGTGTTCGGCGCCATCGGCTTTGTCGGGGCGCTGGCCGGGGTGCTTTTGTGGGGCACCGGCGGGGTTGAAATCCCGTTCTCGGCGGCGATGAAGCTGATGAAATGGTATCCGCTCCTGACCCTGCCGATGTTCATCTTCATGGGCTATGTGCTGTCTGAATCGCGCATCGCCGACGACCTGTACAAGATGTTTCACGTCTGGATGGGGCCGGTGCGCGGCGGGCTGGCGATCGGCACCATCGGGTTGATGGTGCTCATTTCGGCGATGAATGGGCTTTCAGTGGCGGGCATGGCGATCGGGGCGACCATCGCGCTGCCCGAACTGCTGAAACGCGGCTATGACAAGATCATGGTGACGGGGGTGATCCAGGCGGGGTCATCCCTCGGCATCCTGGTGCCACCCTCGGTGGTGCTGGTGCTCTACGCGATGATCGCGCGGCAACCGGTGGGGCAATTGTGGCTGGCAGGCGTCCTTCCGGGGCTTTTGATGGCCTCGCTCTTCATCCTCTACATCTATGTCCGCTGCCGCCTTCAGCCAAGCCTCGGCCCGGTCCTGCCCGAAGACGAGCGCAACGTGTCGCTGGCCGAAAAGCTGCGCCTGTTGCGCGCGGGCGTCCTGCCGCTGGTGATCTTCGCGGTGATGATGGTGCCGTTCGTCAAGGGCTGGACATCGCTGGTCGAAAGCTCTGCCATCGGCGCGATCGCGGCGTTCCTGGCCGCGGTGCTCAAGGGCCGGATGACGCGCGAGGTGTTCGAAAACTCGGTGCGCAGTACGCTGGCGATCTCGTGCATGTTCATGTGGATCATCCTTGCCGCGCTCGGCTTTGGCGCGATCTTCGACGGGCTTGGGGCGGTCAACGCCATCGAGGGGCTGTTTACCGAGACGCTCGATCTCAGCCCCTGGATGATCCTGATCCTGATGCAGCTCAGCTTCATCCTGATGGGCACGTTCCTGGACGACACCGCGATGCTTGTGATCGTGGCGCCGCTTTATGTACCGCTCGTGGGTGCGCTCGGCTTTGATCTGATATGGTATGGTGTGCTTTACACGATCACCACGCAGATCGCCTACATGACGCCGCCGTTCGGGTATAACCTGTTTCTGATGCGCGCGATGGCCCCGCCCGAGATCGGGCTGCGCGACATCTACCGTTCCATCGTGCCCTTCGTCGGCGTGATGGTGGTGGCGCTGGCGCTGGTAATGATATTTCCGCAGATCGCGCTTTGGCTGCCGGAATACGTTTATGGAAAATAACCCCACAAGAGCCCTGAGGAAGGGGCCATCATTGCAACAAGGAGAAAGACGATGACCACGACAAGACGCAAGTTCCTGAAAGCCGCCGGGGCCGGGGCCGTTGCCGCGCCCCTCGCCACGCCCGCGCTGGCGCAATCCACCATCACCTGGCGGATGCAGACCTATGCCGGGGCGGCACTGGCCGAGCATGTGGTGAAACCCGCGATCGACAGGTTCAACATGATCGCCGGCGACCGCATGCAGATCGAGCTGTTCTATGCCGATCAGCTTGTGCCGACGGGCGAGTTGTTCCGCGCCCTGCAGCGCGGCACCATCGACGCCGTGCAATCCGACGATGACAGCATGGCCAGCCCCACCGAAGTAACCGTCTTCGGCGGCTATTTCCCCTTTGGCTCGCGCTACTCGCTCGACGTGCCGGTGCTGTTCAACCAGTACGGGCTGGATGATATCTGGAAGGAAGAATACGCCAAGGTCGGCGTCAAGCATATCAGCGCCGGGTCCTGGGACCCGTGCCATTTCGCCACCAAGGATCCGATCCACAGCCTTGAGGACCTCAAGGGCAAGCGGGTCTTCACCTTCCCGACTGCCGGCCGCTTTCTGTCCCAGTTCGGCGTCGTGCCGGTCACCCTGCCGTGGGAGGATATCGAGGTCGCCGTTCAGACCGGGGAGCTTGACGGCATCGCCTGGTCGGGCATCACCGAGGACTACACGGTGGGCTGGGCCGATGTGACCAACTACTTCCTGACCAACAACATCTCGGGCGCATGGGTTGGCCATTTCTTTGCCAACATGGGCCGTTGGGAAGAGCTGCCCGATGATCTGAAGCTGCTTCTCGCCACCTGCATGGAGCAGTCGCACTACTACCGCCAGTGGTGGTACTGGGGCGGTGAGGCGCGGCTGCGCGTGCACGGTGAAAAGATGGAACTGACGACGATCCCGGATGCGGAATGGGCGACGGTGGAAACCGCCGCGCGCGAGTTCTGGAACGAGATCGCGGAGCAATCCGAGACCAAGCGCAAGGTCGTCGAGATCTTCAAGCAGTACAATGCCGATATGGAAAAGGCCGGGCGCCCCTACCGCTATACCTGAGCGGGGCATCCGCCGAACACAGAAGGGGGCCTGTCACAGGCCCCCTTTTCCCAAGCCTGAACGGAGCGAAAGACCATGACAGCCCTGACACTGGATGCGCTGAAAGCCAAGGCCGCGAGCGGCGAGATCGACACGGTGCTGGCCTGCGCCGTGGATATGCAGGGCCGCCTGACGGGCAAGCGGTTCCACGTCTCGAATTTCCTGGAGGCCGGGTTCGAGGAGACGCATTGCTGCAATTACCTGCTGGCTACCGACCTGGAGATGGCCACGCCCGACGGCTATGCCGCGACAAGCTGGGCGTCGGGATACGGCGATTACACGATGAAGCCCGATCTGGCGACGCTCTGCCCGGTGCCGTGGCTGGAGGGCACCGCCCTCGTATTGTGCGACTTCCTCGACCATCACAGCCACGCCCCGGTCCCGCATTCGCCGCGTCAGATACTCAAGGCGCAGTTGGAACGCGCGGCGGCCATGGGGCTCACACCGATGATGGCGACCGAGCTGGAATTCTTCCTTTTCCAGCACTCTTACGACGACATCCGCGCCAGCGGTTACCGCGATTTGACCCCGCTGGTGAAATACAATCAGGATTATTCGATCCAGTTCACCACGCGCGATGAACACGTCATGCGCCCGGTGCGCAACGCGCTTTATGCCATGGGCATTCCGGTGGAAAACACCAAGGGCGAGGCCGAGATCGGTCAGGAAGAGCTGAATATCCGCTACGGTGATGCGCTCGCCGCCTGCGACCGACACACGCTCGCCAAGCACGCGGTCAAGGAGATCGCGGAGCAAAAGGGCCATGCCGCGACCTTCCTGCCGAAATGGCACGCCGACAAGGTGGGCAGTGCCGCGCATATCCACCAGTCGCTGTTCAACGCGGACGGGAACGTGTTTCACGACGCGGACGCGCCCTATTCCATGTCGGGGGTGATGCGGAACTACGTGGCCGGTCTTTTGAAATACGCGCCCGACTGCATGCTTCTGATGGCCCCCTACATCAACAGCTACAAGCGCTTCGTGCCGGGCACCTTCGCACCCACCAAGACCGCGTGGTCGATCGACAACCGCACCGCCGGGTTCCGCCTTGTGGGGGAGGGGACCAAGGGCGTGCGCATCGAGTGCCGCATCCCCGGCTCTGACATGAACCCCTATCTGGCCTGTGCAGCACAGCTTGCGGCTGGTCTTGCCGGGATCGAGGAGGAACTGGACCTTCCCGAACCTGCCCGGGGCGATCTTTACAGCATGGCAGAGGTGCCGGACGTGCCGCACACCCTGAGCATGGCCATGCAGACCTTCCGCAACTCGGCGATGCTGCGCCGCGCCCTGGGCGACGGGGTGGTCGATCACTACACCCGCGCGGCCGAGGTCGAGCAGGAGGATTTCGACCGCGCCGTGACCGATTACGAAGTTCAGCGCGGTTTCGAGCGCGCCTGATCCAAAAACCACAGAGGACCGAATGACAACACTCACCTGCATATCGCCGATCGACGGATCGGTTTTCGCCACCCGCGAGACGCTGAGCGTGGACGACGCCCGTGCCGCCATCGCCGAGACCCGCGCCGCACAGGCCGACTGGGCCGCGCGCCCCCTGCAAGAGCGGACCCGGCTGGTGATGGCCGGGGTCGAAGCCGTGGGCGCGATGAATGACGAGATCGTGCCGGAGCTTGCGCACATGATGGGCCGCCCGGTGCGCTACGGCGGCGAATTCGGCGGCTTCAACGAGCGCGCCTCTTACATGGCCGAGATCGCGCAGGAGGGCCTCGCCGATGTCGAGATCGCCAACGATGGCGATTTCCACCGCTATATCAAGCGCGTGCCGCATGGCGTGGTGTTCGTCGTGGCGCCGTGGAACTACCCTTACATGACGGCGATCAACACGGTCGCCCCGGCGCTGATCGCCGGCAACGCCGTGGTGCTCAAACACGCCACGCAGACCCTTCTGGTGGGCGAGCGCATGGCGCGGGCCTTCCACGCGGCGGGGGTGCCGGAGGCCGTGTTCCGAAACGTCTTTCTCGACCACGACACCACGTCGACACTGATCTCCGAGGGGCTGTTCGATTTCGTCAACTTCACCGGCTCGGTCGGCGGCGGGCAGGCGATGGAACGCGCCGCCGCGGGCACCTTTACCGGGATGGGGCTGGAACTGGGGGGCAAGGACCCGGGCTATGCGATGGAAGATGCCGATCTCGATGCCGCCGTGGCCGGGCTGATCGACGCGGCGATGTTCAATTCCGGGCAGTGCTGCTGCGGGATCGAGCGCATCTATGTCCATGAAAGCCTGTTTGACGCATTCGTCGCCAAGGCGGTCGAGATCGTCAAAGGCTACAAGCTGGGCGACCCGCTGGATGCCGAGACAACGCTTGGCCCGATGGCCAACGCGCGGTTTGCGCGCGAGGTGCGTGCGCAGATTTCCGAGGCGATCGCGGCCGGCGCAACCGCGCATATCGACACCTTCCCGCAGGATGATGGCGGCACATATCTCACCCCGCAAATCCTGACCGGTGTCACCCACGACATGCGCGTGATGCGCGACGAAAGCTTTGGCCCGGTGGTCGGTATCATGCCGGTGCGCGACGATGCAGAGGCGATCGAGCTGATGAATGACAGCCCCTTCGGCCTCACCGCCTCGATCTGGACGCGCGACGAGGCGCGCGCGGCGAAGGTGGGTGACGCCATCGAGACCGGCACGGTCTTCATGAACCGCGCCGATTACCTTGATCCGGCGCTGTGCTGGACCGGCTGCAAAAGCACCGGGCGTGGCGGGGCGCTGTCGGTCATCGGCTATCACAACCTGACCCGCCCGAAATCCTACCATCTCAAGAAGGCCACGACATGACACTGACCGCCAACTGGTCCTATCCCACCGCCATCCGCTTCGGCGCGGGCCGCATTGCGGAACTGGCCGAGGCCTGCAAGCAATCGGGCATTGCCAAGCCCCTGTTGGTCACAGACAGGGGCTTGGCGGCGCTGCCGATCACCGCCCAGGCGCTTGACATCCTGCGCAAGGCGGGGCTTGAGGCGGCGATTTTTTCCGAGGTCGATCCCAACCCCAACGAGGTCAACCTTGCCGCCGGGGTCGCCGCCTACAACGCCGGCGGTCATGACGGGGTGATCGCCTTTGGCGGCGGCTCCGGGCTGGACCTGGGCAAATGCGTGGCCTTCATGGCCGGCCAGACGCGGCCGGTGTGGGATTTCGAGGATGTAGGCGATTGGTGGACCCGCGCCGATGCCGATGCCATTGCCCCCATCGTCGCCGTTCCCACCACCGCGGGAACCGGCTCGGAAGTGGGGCGCGCGGGCGTACTGACCAATTCCGCGACCCATGAGAAGAAGATCATCTTTCACCCCAAGATGCTGCCTGCCGCGGTGATCTGCGACCCTGAACTGACGGTGGGCATGCCCAAACCGATCACCGCCGGCACCGGGCTTGATGCCTTTGCGCATTGCGTCGAGGCGTTTTCGTCGCCCCATTACCATCCGATGAGCCAGGGCATCGCGCTGGAAGGGATGCGGCTGGTGATCGAGAACCTGCCGCGTGTCTACGCCGATGGCAGCGACATCGAGGCGCGCGCCCATATGATGAGCGCGGGGGCCATGGGCTCTACCGCGTTTCAAAAGGGGCTGGGTGCCATCCACGCCATGAGCCACCCCATCGGCGCGCATTTCAACACCCATCACGGCACCACCAATGCCGTCTGCATGCCCGCGGTGCTGGACTTCAACGCGCCGGTGATTTCAGAGCGTTTCGACCGCGCTGCGGGCTATCTGGGCATCGAGGGCGGCTTTACAGGCTTTCGCGCCTTCGTGGATCGGTTCAACGACAGCCTGGGCGTGCCCGGGGGCCTTGCCGGGCTTGGCGTGACCGAGGATGCGATCCCCGAACTGGTCAGGGCCGCGATCAGGGATCCGTCCTGCGGCGGCAACCCGGTCGAGCTGACCGAGACGAACCTGGAGGCCCTTTTCAAGGCGGCGATGTAGACCGGACAGCGGGGCGCCTGCCGCGCCGGGCGACCATGAGGTTCTGAGCATGAGGAGCGGTCCGAGCAATCTGTCTCGGGCCGCGCATCGTTGGCGCCGCTCTTGCTGCGGGTGCCTGCGCGCAGGCACCCAAGCCCGCGGGCGGGTGCCGGGAATCAACGGAATAACCGTTGATCCCGCAAGGGCCTTCAGGATGCGGAAGGCAAGGGCCGAAAGAAACGGACAGTCTAACTGTCGGCTGTTTCCTGCTCAGCAATGCCCGGATTACGCGCAGGCATCATTGATATATCTACAACACATGTTAGGAGCGCAGCGACCCACCGTATGAAAGGCTGCAAGTGAGTAGAACTGACACGTTCGGCCGAAGCGACACCGTCGCTGGCCCGCGGAACCAGGATCACGAAGATGCATTCCGCGAAATGTTCGACATGGCGCCAAACGGGGTAATTCAAGTCGATTTCGAAAGCGGAAAGATCAAGCATGCCAACGCCGCGATGCAGGATCTCAGCGGTTTCACCTTGTCCGATCTGCAAGCCATGCGCTTTGACGACCTTCTGGATGCGCGTGCAAGCGAGATGTCCTATGGCGGCATGGTCCCGGAAATCGCGTCGGCCGAGGCCATCGGGCCGTTCGAGATGACATTCATGGATGCCAAGGGCGCGCCGCTTGCGGTTGAAGTGCGCGGCAAGGCATGGCCGGACAGCGATGGGCGGCAGTCGCTGTGGTGCTTCGTCTGCGATCTTCGGGACCACAGGCAGAAAGAGGTCGAGCAAGGGGCAGAGATCAACGAGGCGAAAGAGCGGCTGGCCGACATCATAGAGGCGGCGCAACTGGGAACCTTCGAGGTGGATGTCCACACCCGCATGAACCACATCAACGACCGCTGGGCAGAGATGCTGGGCTATGAGCGTGCAGAGCTTGAGCCGCTCGATATCGACGGCTTTCGTGACTTGCTGCATCCCGATGACCTGACCGGGTTTGACGATCAGGTTACCTCGTTCGCGGGCGGCGCCGAAGTGTTCGAACGGGAGGCGCGGATACGCCACAAGGACGGGCATTACGTGTGGGTGTTCAGCCGCGGGCGCGTCGCGCGCCGGGACAGGGATGGACGGCCGGTTCGGATTTCGGGGATACACCTGGATATCAGCGAGCAGAAAGCGCGCGAAGAGGCCCTGCGCGCGGCGATGAGGCGGATCGAGGACACCAGCGCCGAACGCGATGATGCGCAACAGCGGTTTTTCGACGTCACCAACGTTTCGAACGTCTGGTATTGGGAGCAGGACAGCGATCTGCGCTTTACCTATCTTTCGGACAACCTCAAACGGTGTATCCATCTCAAGCCGGAGATGGTGGTCGGCAAGACGCGCGCCGAGGTTCTGGGCGGCGACCAGGCTGCCGGGGACGCCGCCGACTGGGAGGAATTGGCGCGCAAGGTCGCGGCACGCGAGCCGTTTCGGGATTTCACCTACATGGTGCCCGGCGACGGGGAGCATCCGGACATATGGCTCAGGACCTCGGGCGCGCCGTTCTATGACCGCGACGGAAATTTCGCCGGGTATCGCGGCATCGGTGACAATGTGACCGAACTGGTCGAGGCGATGAAACGCGCGCAGGCCGCCAATCGCAGCAAGTCGCAGTTCCTGGCCAACATGAGCCATGAGATTCGCACGCCGCTGAACGGTGTTCTTGGCATGGCGGAACTTCTTGAATCTCATATCGAGGATCCCGACAAGCTGCGCATGATCCACACGATCCGAAGGTCCGGGGAGAGCCTTCTGAACATCATCAACGACCTGCTGGACATGGCCAAGATCGAGGCGGGGCGCCTGACCCTGGAAAACGCGCCGTTCCGTATCGACGAGATACTGCGGCGGCTGGAAGATATCCATCTGCTGAGGGCCGAGGAAAAGGGCCTGTCATTCGAGGTGATGATCGGATCGGGTTGCGACCAGCCGCGCATGGGCGACAGCCACCGCGTGCAGCAGGTTCTGCATAACCTTCTGAGCAACGCGATCAAGTTCACCGAAAAGGGGTCGGTCAACCTGATGGTTCTGGCGCGCAAGGATCAGCCGCTGAAGATCACGGTCGAAGACACTGGTATCGGCATGACGCCCGAGCAGATCGATCAGGTGTTCGATGATTTCGTGCAGGCCGACAGCTCGATCGCGCGGCGGTTCGGGGGCACCGGGCTGGGCATGTCGATCATGCGCCAGATGGTGACCTTGATGGATGGCAAGGTCGATGTCAGCAGCACGCCGGGCGAGGGCACGATCATCACCGTGACACTGCCGCTGCCGATAGCCGCGAACCAGGATGACAAGCCCGACCCGATGGCGGGGGCGCAAGCGCCCCACAGGTTCGAAGGGCATCGCATTCTGGTGGCCGACGACAACCCGACCAACCGCGAGTTGATGGCGGCGATGCTGGACTCCATGGGTGCCGAGAGCATGCTGGTCAATGACGGTGTCGAGGCCGTGCAGGCGGCACACGACGGCAAGTTCGACCTGATCCTGATGGATATCTCGATGCCGCTGAAGGATGGCGTGACCGCGCTGGCCGAAATCCGCGAGGCGGAAAAGTCATGCGGACAAGCCGACCGGGTGCCCGTTGTCGCGGTGACCGCGCATGCGATGGCGCACCAGATCGCCGAATATGTCATCGCGGGGTTCGACACTCACCTGTGCAAGCCGTTCACCCGCGCGGACCTGGCGCGGACCCTCTCGGTCATGCAGGGGCCCGAGCGCAGCGGTGCCCGAAAATAGCTCGCGGCGCCGCGGCCGGCGTCGGGGTAGGTATCACCTGCCGCGGGACTGGCGCCCGGCCGTACCAAGCCCGGCCCCACACCCGGCCAGTTGCAGGAAGTTGATTTTCAAGCGGTTGATGCGCGCATTGTTCCTGACCGGGTCGGTCCACGTCAGGCTTTCGGACCGTCATGAAGGGACTAACGCAGATCAGCACGCCCGATCGTGAACGATGTCATTGTCCATTCAGTTCCAGAAGAAGACCGCTTGGCATGTGCCTTGCGGATTCCTAATGAAAGGATTCATAAGATGGGTACCCATAAAATGAAAATCGCTATTGCCGTTTCCGTCGCTTCGGTGACGCTTGCGGGCTGCACCTACCAGGACGGGACGGCAAATCGGCCCGGAACCGGCGCCGTGATCGGCGGGCTGACCGGGGCAGCGGCCGGACAGGCTATCGGCGGAGATACCAAGGGAACGCTGATAGGCGGCGCCGTTGGGGCCGCGGTCGGCGGGGCGATCGGTGCGCGGATGGAGGCGCAGCAGCGCGAATTGCGCCAGTCGCTCGCGGGCACCGGCGCCGATGTCACTCTCACCGACAATCAGCTCCGCGTCGTTCTGCCTGACTCGGTGACGTTCCGAAGCGGGTCGTCGGTGGTCGATCCCGGGTTC